>BPHE01000022.1 GCA_026003395.1 Vicingaceae bacterium | reverse complement strand
CCAGTAGAACCAAAAAATCAACTTGCCCGTCAATGACGTGTTTTAAAATTTTTTCAAGCGAACTGAAATCAACCGAACCTTTTTTATCAAAAGGAGTTACAATAGCCACACCGGTTCCGCTAAAATCCATATCCTTTAATTTGTATTCAAAATTATGAAAAGTTTTTTTATTTATTAAATTGGATAAGACATCCGCTTTATTTATTACATGTCATTTACTTTAATAAAATCCTGAGAAATTAGAAAAGGGCTGAAAATTTTTTTCAACCCTTTTCTTTAAAAGTTTTATGCACAAAAATGATTATGCAATACCGATCATTTTTTTGATCAATTCAGTGGTTGTTGAGCTTGGCCGCTCAATGGGATGACCTAAAGCACGGTCCCAAACAAGCGATGCCAATACTCCCAATGCACGCGAAACACCAAATAGCACAGTATAGAACTCATATTCCACTATGCCATAATGTACCAACAATGCTCCGGAATGCGCATCCACATTGGGCCAAGGATTTTTCACTTTACCGGTAGCCTGTAAAATAGGTGGTACAACCTTGTAGAGTTTTTGAACTATCTCGCACAATGGCGAAGACACTCCTTTCGATTTGATGTACTGAATGTAAAAGTCCTGTTGGGCTATAAATCTGGGGTCGGTTTTTCTCAATACGGCATGACCATATCCGGGCACTACCTTTCCTTCACTTAAAGTTTTTTTCACATATTCTGCAATTTGTTCTTCAGTAGGATCATTTGTTTGAAGGTACTCTTGCATCTCCAATATCCATTTTACAACCTCCTGATTGGCTAAACCGTGCAGCGGGCCTGCCAAACCGTTCATACCGGCAGCATAAGCCAAATACGGATCGCTTAATGCCGAACCTACCAGGTGTGTTGTATGTGCGGAAACATTTCCTCCTTCATGATCGGCGTGGATAGTCATATACAGACGCATCAGGCGTTTAACGTCATGGTCGTCATACCCCATCATGTGTGCCAGATTTGCTGCCCAATCCAATCTATGGTCAGGTTCAATATGCTCATTGTTTTTATATTTTTTGCGATAAATATAGGCAGCCAATCTTGGTAATCGGGCAATCAAATTCATTGCATCTTCATACACATAATCCCAATAATCTTTTTTGCTGATACCTTTGGCATAAGCAGCAGCAAAAACAGATTCTGTTTGCATGGCCATCACTCCTATACTATACATGGTCATCGGATGTGTAGAAGCCGGTAATTTATCAATAACATCAAATACATGTTTAGGTACAATAGATCGGCGGGCCCATTCATTGGACAGTTTATGAACATCTTCTTCTGTAGGGATTTCTCCAATCAACATTAAGTAAAAAATGCCCTCGGGAAGTGGTTCTGAACCGCCTGGTGCTTTGGGCAGCATTTTTCTTAATTCAGGTATCGAATACCCCCTAAATCTTATTCCTTCTTCAGGATCCAATTTCGATGTCTCGGTGACCAACCCAACGATGCCTTTCATGCCTTGATATACCTGCGCAACAGTATATTGGCCCATCACAAAATCACCATGTTCTTTGATGATTTTTTTTACTTCTTCTGCCATTGGGCGCGCCTTCTCTGCAAATTTTAATTTTATACTATCCATAACTTTTTATATTATTTTTATTGGGCACTAATTTAACGGCTTTTTTAAAATATTTAAAACTTTTTCAAGAAATTTAAATTTCCATACGAACCGGTTTTGCCAAGATACTCTTCTATTCTTAACAATTGATTGTATTTTGCCACACGGTCGCTCCTGGATGCCGAACCTGTTTTAATCTGTCCCGTATTAAGCGCAACCGACAAGTCTGCTATGGTAGTATCTTCGGTTTCTCCTGATCGATGGCTCATGACGGCAGTATAACCATTTTGATGAGCCAATTCAACCGCTTCGATGGTTTCGGTCAACGTGCCTATTTGATTAACTTTTACAAGGATCGAATTGGCAATTCCCTCTCGGATACCTTTTTGTAATCTTTTGGTATTGGTTACAAACAAATCATCTCCCACCAGCTGCACCTTATTGCCCAATTTGTCGGTCAACAATTTCCATCCATTCCAGTCGTCTTCAGCCAGTCCGTCTTCAATTGACACAATCGGATATTTGGCTACCCATTTTTCCCAAAATTCAACCATCTGATCTGAAGTCAAGATACTTTTATCTGATTTTTTAAAAACATAACATTTTTTCTCCTCATCCCATAATTCCGAAGACGCCGCATCCAAAGCAATAAAAACTTGTTCTCCGGGCTTATATCCCGATTTCTCAATGGCCATCAATACCAACTCTATTGCCTCTTCATTACTTCTTATATTTGGCGCAAAACCACCCTCATCGCCAACATTCGTAGCATAACCTTTTTCTTTTAAAACTTTTTTTAACGTATGGAATATCTCTGTGCCCATTCGCAATCCTTCAGAAAAAGAAGAGGCTTTTACCGGCATAATCATAAATTCCTGAAAATCTATGGCGTTATCGGCGTGAGCTCCTCCATTCAATATATTCATCATAGGAATAGGCAAAATATGAGCATTTACTCCTCCGACATATTGATACAGAGGCAAACCAATAGAATCAGCAGCACACTTGGCAACAGCCAAAGAAACCCCTAAAATGGCATTTGCTCCGAGATTGGATTTGTTTTCTGTTCCGTCAAGTTCGATCAATATCTGATCTATGTTGCGTTGGTTGAATAAATATTGTCCTTTTAATTCTTCTGCAATGACTTGATTGACATTTTGAACTGCTTTTAAAACACCTTTACCATGATACATTCCCGGATCGCCATCCCTCAATTCGACAGCTTCATGAATTCCTGTTGAAGCGCCGGATGGCACTGCAGCTCTTCCGATAATTCCATTTTCGGCATATACTTCAACTTCAATCGTTGGATTGCCTCTTGAATCCAAAATCTGCCTGGCATGAATATGTGAAATATAACTCATAATTTTTGATAATTTAGTAATTTATTTAAACTGAAACTTTTGCTTTTTGCATATTTTCACAAAACAAATCAAATAAATATGACGAATCGTGCGGGCCCGGTGAAGCTTCGGGATGATATTGAACACTGAATACCGGTTTGTTTTTCAATCTTAGGCCTGCTATTGATTTATCGTTTAGATGGATATGGGTTATTTCGATATTTTCTAATTTCTCAATATCGGTATTGTCCACAACAAATCCATGATTCTGGGAAGTGATTTCACATTTTCCGGTCAACAAATTCTTCACCGGGTGATTGATGCCTCTGTGCCCATGATGCATTTTCACCGTTTTCAGTCCTTGTGCAAGAGCGATTAATTGATGTCCCAGGCAAATGCCAAAAACCGGTATGCCGGTATCTATGATTTGTTTTATCTTTTCTATAGTATCCTTCATTGCGGCAGGATCACCGGGTCCATTGGAAATCATAAACCCATCAGGGCCCCAACTCATCATTTCGTCTAAAGGCGTATGCATAGGAAAAACTTTCACCCGCGCACCTCTCGAAGTGAGCATCCTGATGATATTTCTTTTTACACCAAGATCCAGCAATGCTACTCTGTATTTTTCGGGGCCATCGGGATCAACCTCGTAAGCAACATTTGCCGTAACCTTTGAAGATAATTCAAGCCCGGTCATTGAAGGAACTTTCTTCAATTCTATCATTAACTTATCGGGATTTAACTCTTCAGAAGAAATTGCCGCATTCATTGCCCCCTTTTGCCTGATGTGTCTGACGATTGCTCTGGTATCCACATCGGATATGGCAACTAATCCATTTTCTATAAAATATTCCTGCAATGATTTTTTTGATCTTGGACGGGAAAAATGGTCGGCAAATTTTTTACATACCAAGCCTGCAATTTTTATACTATCCGATTCGGTATCTTCATCTACCACACCATAATTTCCAATATGAGCCACCGACATCACCAAAATTTGGCCAAAGTATGAAGGGTCTGTGAAAATTTCTTGATAACCGGTCATACCCGTATTGAAGCAAATTTCTCCAAATGTGGTTCCAATGGCGCCGGCAGCATAACCATGAAAACATGTACCATCCTCCAATAATAAAATCGCTTTTTGTCTATTGCGTTTAATCATTCTCTATATTTTTTTGTAAAAAAAAAGGATAAAGTTTGAAACTTTATCCTTTTATGATGATTGAAAATCATTGAATTTATTGTTCGTTTTCTTTGTTGTTTTCTTCCGGTTTTTCTTCGTTATTTTCAGTATTATCTTCCTGTTGTTTGGCGGAATTTTCTAATTCTTGAGTTTTGACTGCATCAACGCTTTCTTTCGTTTTTTTGGATTTCCCCCCTCTGCGGGATCTTCTTGTTTTTTTCTCGGGTTTGCCGGCAGTGTACAATTCATTGAAATCGACCAATTCGATCATACACATTTCGGCATTATCCCCTTTTCTAAAACCGGTTTTAATGATTCTGGTATAACCACCGGGTCTTTCGGCAATTTTGGGTGACACAACCCTAAACAATTCGCTAACAGCAACTTTGTCTTGCAAGTAACTGAATACTACACGCCTATTGTGAGTAGTATCATTTTTGGCCTTTGTCAGTAAAGGTTCTACAAACCTGCGCAATGCTTTTGCTTTTGCAACAGTTGTAAAAATTCTTTTATGGCGGATTAATGAAGAAGCCATGTTTGAAAGCATTGCTTTCCGGTGGCTGGCTGTTCTTCCCAAAAGATTAATTTTTTTTGCGTGTCTCATAACTTTATTCCTTATCTAATTTATATTTTGACAAATCCATTCCGTAACGCAATCCTCTTGACTCTAATAAATTATCGATTTCTGACAGAGATTTTTTACCAAAATTACGGAATTTCAACAAATCATTTCGTTGATATCTTACCAGGTCGGCCAATGTTTCTATGTCGGCAGATTTTAAACAATTCAAAGCACGGACAGAAAGGTTTAGATCGCTAAGTTTTGTTTTGAGCAATTGACGCATATGAAGTACATCCTCATCAAATTCTTCCACCTCTTTTTGTTCTTCAAGTTCAACAGTTATACGCTCATCGCTAAATAACATAAAGTGATAAATCAAAATTTTTGAGGCCTCTTTTAAAGCATCTTTAGGATGTATACTACCATCGGTAGTAACTTCAATAATTAACTTTTCGTAGTCGGTTTTTTGCTCAACACGATAGTTTTCTACGGTATATTTTACATTTTTAATAGGGGTGTAAATAGAATCGATGGCAATGACACCTGGAGATTGTGCGTAGTGTTTATTTTCTTCGGCCGGAACATAACCACGTCCTTTGGTAATTAACAACTCAAGCGTCAACGAGGTCTTTGGATCGAGATGACAAATCACATGGTCGTGATTAAGCACTTGAAAAGCCGTAGTGAATTTATTGATATCTCCGGCTGTAAATTTATCCTGTCCACTAATTCTCACAGTTACTTTTTCGGAATTGGTATCTTCTAATTGTCTACGGAAACGTACTTGTTTTAGATTTAAAATAATTTCTACAACATCCTCGAGTACACCTTTGATTGTGGAGAACTCATGATCTACGCCTTCGATTTTTACTGTACTGATAGCATATCCTTCAAGTGAGGAAAGCAAAATACGTCTTAATGCATTTCCGATGGTGATACCGTATCCGGGTTCCAAAGGACGGAACTCAAATACGCCATGATAATCATCGGATTGAAGCATGATAACTTTGTTGGGTTTTTGAAAATCAAGTATTGCCATAGGTTTTGTTTTATTAATTTCTTACTTTGAATACAACTCTACGATTAAGTTTTCTTTTATATTTTCAGGTATTTGTTCTCTAACGGGATAGCTAATAAAAGTACCCGTCATGGTTGCTTTATCAAAACTTAACCAGTCTAACTTTACATTGGAGGAGGCGACAGAATTGCGAATCACCTCAAGCGTTTTGGATTTTTCGCGCACACCTACTTGATCGCCAGGTTTCAATTGATATGAAGGTATATTGACTACATTGCCATTAACGGTAATATGCCTGTGAGTAACCAACTGACGGGCAGCAGCACGTGTAGGAGCTATTCCTAATCTGAATACCACATTGTCGAGTCTTGATTCGCATAAACGCAACAAATTTTCACCGGTGATTCCGGGCATGTGTGTTGCCTTTTTAAACATATTGGAAAATTGTCTTTCCAGAATTCCGTAAGTATATTTTGCCTTTTGTTTTTCTTGCAACTGAATGGCATACTCGGACTGCTTCATTCTTCTTTTATTAGGTCCATGCATGCCGGGAGGGTAATTTTTTTTCTCCAAAGCTTTGTCCGGTCCGAATATAGGTTCCCTGAACTTTCTGGCTATTTTTGATCTAGGTCCTGTATATCTTGCCATAATAATAAATTTTAAATTGTAATTTATATGATTTTAAACTCTTCTCTTTTTTGGTGGACGGCAACCATTATGGGGTATAGGAGTAACATCAATTATTTCCATTACTTCTATACCGGCATTGTGAATTGCTCTAATGGCAGCCTCACGTCCGGCGCCCGGTCCTTGAACAAATAATTTCACTTTTCTCAAGCCGGCATCATAGGCCACTTTAGCACAATCTTCAGCAGCCACTTGAGCTGCATAAGGTGTATTTTTTTTAGATCCTCTGAATCCCATTTTACCAGCAGAAGACCATGATATCACTTCACCATTGGCATTGGTCAAAGATATAATGATGTTGTTAAATGTGGCCTGGATATGTGCTTGGCCAACAGCATCAACTTTAACTTTTCTTTTTTTCTTTGATTGTGCAGTAGAAACTTGTTTTTTCGCCATAACTTTATATTAAATTAGAATAACAAATCAACTATTTGGTAGCTTTTTTCTTATTGGCAACCGTTTTTCTTTTTCCTTTTCTGGTTCTACAGTTGTTTTTGGTCTTTTGACCTCTGACAGGTAATCCCACACGGTGGCGGATACCTCTGTAACAACCTATATCCATCAGGCGTTTGATATTCATTTGTACTTCGGCCCTTAATTGACCTTCCACTTTATATTCTTCACCGATTACTTTACGGATTCCGGCAATATCTTTGTCATCCCATTCTTCAACCTTCTTCATGGGATTCACTCCTGCTTTTTCTAAAATTTTTAATGCGGAGCTGCGTCCGATTCCATAAATGTAAGTGAGAGCAATAAATCCTCTCTTGTTTCTGGGTAAATCAATACCTGCTATTCTTGCCATAGTTTTTTAAATTTTATCCTTGTCTTTGTTTAAATCTTGGGTTTTTCTTATTAATAACATAAACACGTCCTTTGCGTTTTACAATTTTACATTCAGGACTTCTTTTTTTAACTGATGCTTTAACTTTCATGGCCTGCAAATTTATGATTTTTATTTTAATTTATTTATATCTCATTGTAATTCTTCCTTTAGACAAATCATATGGAGATAATTCCACTCTGACTTTATCTCCGGGAAGTATTTTTATGTAATTCATTCGCATTTTTCCGGAAATATGAGCAGTAACAATATGTCCATTAGCCAGTTTCACACGAAACATAGCGTTTGATAGTGCTTCTATAATTTCTCCGTCTTGCTCTATTGCCGGTTGTTTACCCATAAATATTTTCGTTTTTTAATATATTTTCTTCAATTTTTGTATAATCTGAAAGTATCAATGCTTTGTCCTTTTTAACACATACATCATGTTCATAATGTGCAGATAAGCTTCCGTCAGCAGTGGCAATGGTCCATCCGTCGCTCAATTGTTTTACTTTTTTGCTTCCAAAATTAACCATCGGTTCTATAGCTATCACCATTCCTTCACATAATTTAACTCCGTGACCTCTCTTTCCATAATTAGGCACTTCCGGTTCTTCATGTAAATTTTTTCCAAGTCCATGACCGACCAATTCGCGCACAACCGAAAACCCATTGGATTCTGCATGTGATTGAATGGCGTAACCTATATCTCCTATTCTTTTCCCTTCAACGGCTTGTTCGATCCCTTTGTAGAGCGCTTCTTTGGTTACCTTCATTAATTTTTGGGCTTCATCACTCACATTTCCGATAGCAAACGTGTATGCCACATCACCATGAAATCCATTCAAAAAAACACCACAATCTATCGATACTATATCACCTTCCTTTAATGGCTCTTTTGAAGGAAACCCATGCACAACCTTGTCATTCACAGAAGTACATAAAGTGAATGGATATCCATGATAACCTTTGAATGAAGGTACGCCTCCATGGTCACGTATAAACTTTTCGGCTAATTTGTCAAGTTCAAGGGTAGTTATGCCAGGTTTCAACAAACTTGCCAAATAAGCCAACGTTTCGCAAACAAGTAAAGAACTTTTTTTTATTAATTCTATCTCTTCTTCTGTCTTAATATAAATCACCTGCAAACAATATTTTATCTACACAGGAACTCCCATTCCGGTTGAGGTTCTTCCTTTTATTCTTCCGGACTTCATCAAACCATCATAATGCCTCATCAACAGGTAACTTTCTATTTGTTGCAAAGTATCCAACAACACTCCAACAAGTATAAGAAGCGATGTTCCACCATAAAACTGTGCAAACTGCATATTCACCCCCAATTTGGCAGCTATTGCCGGCAATATAGCGACAATGGCCAAAAATATAGAGCCCGGCAAGGTAATTTTTGACATTACGTCATCGATAAATTCTGCTGTCTTTTTACCGGGTTTAATTCCGGGTATAAAGCCCCCGTTTTTCTTAAGGTCTTCGGCAATTTGATTAGGATTGACAGAAACAGCGGTATAAAAATATGTGAACAGAATGATTAAAACAGCAAATACAAAGTTATACCAAAAACCTGTAAAATCACTAAGGGCTGCAGTAATACCGGTCAGTTGTTCGGAATCGGCAAATCCTGCCAATGTGATGGGTACAAACATTATAGCCTGTGCAAAAATTATAGGCATTACACCTGCGGCATTCACTTTCAATGGCAAATATTGTCTGACACCTCCATATTGACGGTTACCAACTATTCTTTTGGCAAACTGGATGGGTATTTTTCGTGTTCCTTGTACTAACAAAATCGAAGCTATCGTTACCAATAACAAAAACGCTATTTCAATTAACAGGATAAACAACCCTCCTGAATTGACACGGGTAGCAAATTCTGCAAAAAATGCAAATGGAAGATTGGCGATAATACCAATCATAATGAGTAAAGATATACCGTTCCCAATGCCTCTTTCGGTTATTCTTTCGCCAATCCACATGACGAACATGGTTCCTGTTATCAATATAACAACAGAAGTAAATAACCAAAAGAATGAATCGGGACGAATCATTAATCCTTGGGAATCATATGCAGGTATATAAGAGGCAATGTAACCGGGGGCTTGAAGAGCAACCACTCCGATTGTTAATAAACGCGTTATTTGATTCATTCTACGGCGACCGCTTTCTCCTTCTTTTTGCATTTTTTGAAAATAGGGTATGGCCATACCCAACAATTGAATGACGATAGAGGCTGAAATGTAAGGCATGATACCCAAGGCAAAAATAGAAGCCCTGGAAAATGCACCACCGGCAAAAATATCAATCAGACCGGCCAATCCACTTGAAGAGTTTTGATTTTCGGCTGCAAGCAAATTGGAATCTATCCCCGGCAAAACAACATATGACCCCAGGCGGTAGATCAAAATCAAACCCAGAGTGGTTATGATCCGGTTACGCAATTCTTCAATTTGATAAATATTTTTTATGGTTTCAATTATTCTTTTCATTATTCAATAAGTCGTTAAATTATCTCAACCTTTCCACCTTTTTCCTCAATTGCAGATTTAGCTTTAGCTGAAATAGCATGTGCCTGGACGGTTATTTTCGATTTTAACTCTCCACGTCCAAGTATTTTTACAAGATCATTTTTGCTGACAAGACCACTTTTGCGCAACACATCCAATGTAATTTCTGAAACTCCTTGTTTCTCAACGATAGATTCCAGGGTGTCCAAATTAATGGGCTTATACTCAACTCTGTTGATATTTTTAAATCCAAATTTCGGGATACGTCTTTGCAAAGGCATTTGTCCCCCTTCAAAACCTCTTTTATATTTGAACCCTGAACGAGATTTATCTCCTTTATTTCCACGTGTGGCAGTTCCACCTGTGCCACTTGCCTGTCCACGGGCGAGACGCTTTTTCGATTTTATCGAACCTTTTGCAGGTTTTAAATTTGTCAGATCCATAATTTTATTACTTTATTAATTTTCAACTACTTCAACCAAATGTTTTACTTTTTCAATCATTCCACGTATCTGTGGTGTATCATTCTTTTCGACCGTTTGATTTAATTTTCTAAGTCCTAAGGCTTTGATGGTCAGTTTCTGATTTTTTGGTCGGTCAATGATACTTTTTTTAAGTGTAATTTTAATAGTTGCCATAATAATTTTTTTTAACCATTGAAAACTTTTTCTAATGAAACGCCTCTTTGGGCAGCCACAGTAATCGGGTCACGCATTTCGGACAATGCTTTTATGGTAGCTTTCACTACATTATGTGGGTTTGAAGAACCTTTTGATTTACATAAGCAATCTTTGATTCCAACGCTTTCCAATACAGCACGCATAGCACCTCCGGCAATCAAACCGGTACCGGGTGCTGCAGGTTTAATTAATACTCTGGCTCCGTCATATTTACCTTCTACAGGATGAGGAACAGTGCCTTTCACAACAGGTACTTTTATTAAATTTTTCTTGGCATCCTCAATACCTTTTGCTATTGCCTCGGTTACTTCATTGGCCTTTCCTAGTCCATAACCCACAACGCCATCTTCATTACCAACGACAACGATTGCAGAAAAACTGAAATGGCGTCCTCCCTTTGTAACTTTGGTAACCCGATTAACGGCAACCAGGCGATCTTTTAATTCTATTTCCGAAGATTTTACTTTTTTTACTGTACTCATAATTTGCAAATATTATAATTTAAAAGTTAAGTCCCCCT
Organism: Vicingaceae bacterium; assembly: GCA_026003395.1. Classification (NCBI taxonomy): domain Bacteria; kingdom Pseudomonadati; phylum Bacteroidota; class Flavobacteriia; order Flavobacteriales; family Vicingaceae; species Vicingaceae bacterium. The sequence goes on along the minus strand of BPHE01000022.1, from coordinate 25,057 downwards.
TCTCTGGCTCCGTCAGCAAGAGCTTTTACCCTGCCATGATATAAATAGCCATTACGGTCAAACTTAATTTTTTCAATTCCTTTTTCTTTAGCTTTTTTTGCCAAAAGTTTACCAACTTCCAAAGCAATTTCAACTTTTGTTTTACCATCCTTACTAATTCCTTTTTCACGAGATGAGGCGGCAACAAGAGTAACACCGTTAAGATCGTCTATTACTTGAGCATATATCTCTTTGTTGCTTCTAAATACACTCAACCTTGGGCAATCAGGTGTTCCATAAATTTTCTTCCTGATGCGCATTTTGATTTTCTTCCTTCTAGCAATTTTATCGAATGCCATAACTGTATAATTTTATTATTTTTTAGAAGCAGATTTTCCTGCTTTTCTTCTTATTTGTTCTCCTTCAAATCTGATACCTTTTCCTTTGTATGGTTCAGGTTTACGGAATGATCTAATTTTGGCTGCAACCAATCCTAATAGTTGTTTGTCATGTGATTCGAGAGTAAGCACCGGGTTTTTACCTTTTTCTTGTGCGGCACTGGCTTTAATCTCTTTTGGCAGTTCAAATACAATGTTATGTGAATAACCTAAGTTGAATTCCAATAATTGTCCGTTCACATTGACACGATATCCCACACCAACCAATTCTTGTTTGACTGTATATCCTTTAGAAACACCAATTACCATGTTATTAATTAAACTGCGGTATAATCCATGTTTTGATCTATGGGATTTTTGGTCGCTATTGCGGGATAATTTTATTTCATCTCCATCCTTGGCAATAGTAATCACGGGATCAACCGTAAGTGACAATTCACCTTTAGGTCCTTTTACTTTTACAACATTATTTGGAGTAATCTCTACTTGTACTCCTGAAGGTATTTTAATCGGTGCTTTACCTATTCTAGACATGATTTTTAATTTTTAATATACAAAACAAATTATTTCACCACCAACATTTTCTTTTCGGGCTTCTTTATCAGTCATAAGCCCTTTTGGGGTTGACACAACAGCAATACCCAGACCATTCATGACTTTTGGCATATCCTTGACGGAAGTATATTTTCTCAAACCGGGTTTTGACACTCTCTTTAAATTTTTTATTGCAGGTGTTTTGGTTTGAGGATGATATTTCAAGGCAATTTTGATAACGCCTTGTTTGTTATCATCTATAAACTTATAATTCAAAATATACCCTTTTTCAAAAAGAATTTTTGTCAATTCTTTTTTAATATTTGATGCGGGTATTTCAACCACACGTTGACGAGCTTTGATGCTGTTTCTGATTCTAGTAAGATAATCTGCTATGGGATCCGTTACCATAATTTTAATATTTATTTAATAATTTACCAACTTGCTTTTTTAACTCCGGGAATCAATCCAAATGAAGCCATTTCTCTGAACGTAACCCTTGAAATTCCAAATAAACGCATATAACCTCTCGGACGTCCGGTAATCGAACAACGATTGTGTAATCTAACTTTAGATGAGTTTTTGGGTAGTTTTTGTAAAGCTTCCCAATCGCCTGCTTTTTTTAAAGCTTCTCTTTTTTCTTTGTACTTGTCGACCAGAGCTTGTCTTTTTCTTTCTCTGGCTTTCATTGATTCTTTTGCCATATCTTATATAATTTATTTTTTTCGTAATGGTAAACCTAGTTCTTCCAATAAAGCTTTGGCTTCTTCATTTGTTTTGGCTGAAGTAACCAAAGTTATATCATATCCATTTATATGATTTACTTTATCGATATCAATCTCCGGGAAAATAATTTGTTCTTTGACACCAAAAGTATAATTACCTCTGTTGTCAAACGATTTAGGATTCAATCCTCTAAAATCGCGTGTACGTGGAATGGAAATTGCGATCAAACGATCAAGAAATTCGTACATTTTATCACCGCGAAGCGTAACTCTCACGCCAATAGGCATTCCTCGTCTTAATTTAAAATTTGAAATATCCTTTTTGGCATATGTTGGAACAGCTTTTTGGCCGGTAATTAAAGTCAATTCTTGAACGGCTGTTTCGATTAATTTTTTATCGGAAGTAGCTTTACCCAGACCTTGATTGATAACAATTTTTTCTAATTTGGGTACTTGCATGATAGATTTGTACCCAAACTTCTCTTTTAATTTAAAACGGGTTTCCGATAAATACTGTTTTTTTAATCTTGGTATGTATTTTGAAGCGCTCATGATTATGATTAATTTTTAACTTTTACGTAACGTTCTGATTTACCTTCTTCATTCTTTCTACGTCCCACTCTTCCGGGTTTACCGGTGGCCGGATCTATCAACATCACATTTGAAATGTGGATAGATGGCTCGATTTCTATGATCCCTCCATTTGGATTGGCAGCAGTAGGCCGTGTATGTTTTTTTAATTTTTTAATTTCTTCGCCATCAACCAATACTCTTTCTTTATCACGGAGTACTTTTGTGATAACTCCTGTTTTTCCTTTATTTTCACCGGCGATGATCATTACCTTATCGCCTTTTTTTACATGAAACTTTTTCATCTTCTTCATTTTATAATACTTCAGGTGCTAATGAGACAATTTTCATAAATTGTTTGTCGCGCAATTCACGGGCAACCGGTCCAAAAATACGTGTTCCACGCATTTCATCTTGGTTGTTAAGCAATACCACTGCATTATCGTCAAATCTGATGTAAGAACCATCAGGTCTTCTGATTTCTTTTTTGGTTCTTACGACTACTGCTTTTGTAACTTGGCCTTTTTTGACATTCCCGGATGGTAAAGCATTCTTCACTGTTACGACGATTTTATCGCCAACACTGGCATATCGTCTTCCGGTACCACCTAATACGCGGATGCATAATACCTCTTTAGCTCCGCTATTGTCGGCCACTGATAATCTTGATTCTTGCTGTATCATAATTTTACAGGTCTTTCAATTATTTGAACTAATCTCCAACGTTTCATTTTACTTAAAGGACGGGTTTCCATAATTTTAACCACGTCTCCTATTTGACACTCATTCTTTTCGTCGTGAGCATAGAACTTCGACGTACGTTTAACAAATTTACCATATTTAGGGTGTTTACTTCTAACTTCAACAGCAACTACAATGGATTTATCCATTTTATTGCTTAACACCCTACCTATTTTAACCTTTCTACCGTTTTTTCTAACCGGTTTGTTTTCTTTATTTTCCATGTTGGTTATTTATTTTCCAATTCCCTTTTTCTTAATTCAGTTTTAATTCTTGCGATTGTTCTGCGAATCTCGCGTATTTGCAGAGGATTATCTATAGTAGCAATTGCGTTATTGATTTTAAGCTTAATCAAATTGGCCTTCAACTCTTCTAATCTGTCTAATAATTCTCTGCTACTCATTCCTCTAATATCTGTGTTTTTAAGTTTCATATCTTTAAAAATTATTCTTGATAATCTCTTCTAACAACAAATTTTACTTTAATGGGTAATTTTTGAGCTGCCAAACGTAAAGCTTCTTTGGCAATATCTAGAGATACGCCGTCAACTTCAAACAATATTCTACCCGGTTTTACTTGAGCTACCCAAAATTCGGGATTTCCTTTACCTTTACCCATACGAACCTCAAGAGGTTTCCGTGTAATGGGCTTATCAGGGAATATCCTTATCCATGATTGACCTTCACGTTTCATATATCTTGTCAATGCAATACGGGCAGCTTCGATTTGACGAGCAGTAATCCAGGCACCTTCCAATGCTTTCAAACCGAACGATCCAAATGCCAATTGAGTTCCACGGGTTTCAACACCGTCAATCTTTAATTTCTTTTGTACTTTTCTATATTTTGTTCTTTTGGGCTGTAACATGATATTTTGAATTTAATAATTATTTTCTTCTTTTAGGTTTTCCGGATTTAGCTTTTTTCAAACCAATATTTGGAGTTAAATCTCTTTTTCCGTAAACTTCGCCTTTGCAAATCCAAACTTTAATTCCAATTAAACCATAAGTAGTAAGTGCTTCATCAACATGGTAATCAATATCTGCACGAAATGTATGCAAGGGGGTTCTACCATCTTTAAACATTTCTGATCTAGCCATCTCAGCACCGCCAAGACGACCGGAAATTTTTATCTTTATTCCTTCGGCTCCCATTCTCATAGCAGCAGCAACTGCCATTTTTGCAGCCCTTTTATATGAGATGCGTCCTTCGATCTGACGGGCAATGCTGTCTGCAACCAACGGAGCATCCAATTCGGGTCTTTTAATTTCAAAGATATTAATTTGAATATCTTTTCCGGTTAATTTTTTCAACTCTTCTTTCAATTTGTCCACTTCTTTCCCTCCCTTTCCGATGATCATACCGGGACGAGAAGTGTTAATCGTAACCGTAACCAATTTTAATGTCCGTTCAATAATAATTCTAGAGATGGTTCCCTTAGGTAATCTGGCTTTTAGGTATTTACGGATTTTGTAATCTTCCGCAATTTCTTCTGCATATGATTTTTCGTTGAACCAGTTGGAATCCCATCCTCTAATGATTCCCAAGCGATTTGATATTGGATTTGTTTTTTGACCCATTGTTTTAAGCTTTATCTACGGTTAATTTAACATGACAAAATCTTTTTTTAATTCTGTAAGCTCTACCTTGCGGAGCAGGTTGAATCCTTTTTAAAAACCTTGCACCATTTACTTGCAATTCTGAAATATATAACTGTACATCTTCCGGTCTTTCACCTTCATTTTTGTTTTCCCAAACGTCGATGGCTGAGCGGAGTAATTTTTCCAGGTATCTTGCCGCAACATTTGGAGTATATTGCAAAATGGTCATAGCGGTAAATACATCTTTATTTCTAATTAAATCTGCTATGTATCTCATTTTGCGCGGAGAAACGGGGCAGTTATTTAACAATGCGTATGCAGTATTTCTTTTTATTTCTTTTAATTGTTCGGCTCTTAATTTTTTTCTTGCGCCCATAATTTTAAATTTTATTATTTCTTACCTTTATCTTTTCTTTGTCCGGCATGCCCTCTCCATGTTCTGGTCGGAGCAAATTCACCCAATTTGTGCCCTACCATATTTTCTGTAATATATACCGGTATAAATTTATTGCCATTGTGCACTGCTATGGTCAATCCTACAAACTCCGGAGTGATCATTGAGGCTCTTGACCATGTTTTAATCACAGTTTTTTTTCCTGACTCTTGAGCTTCTCTAACTCTCTTGGCTAGTTTGTAGTGTACAAATGGTGGTTTCTTTAATGATCTTCCCATAACTCAAATTATTTTTTTCTTCTTTCTATGATAAATTTATTTGAAGGTTTATTTTTCTTTCTAGTTTTATAACCTTTTGCAGGAATACCCTTTCTGGATCTTGGGTGACCACCTGAAGCACGTCCTTCTCCACCTCCCATAGGGTGATCAACGGGGTTCATTGCAACTCCTCTTGTTCTGGGTCTGCGTCCCAACCATCTTTTCCTTCCTGCTTTACCATGCACAATCAGGTTATTTTCAGGATTTGACAACGAGCCAATTGTTGCACGGCAAGAAACTAGTATTTTTCTGGTTTCTCCTGATGGCAATTTAATCACGGCATATTTTCCTTCACGGCTTAACAATTGAGCATATGTTCCGGCAGATCTTGCAATTTGTCCTCCTTTGCCGGGTGTTAATTCAATATTGTGAATGATAGAACCCAATGGAATATCTGATAAGTAAAGGGTATTCCCTACATCCGGTGAAGCTTCCTTGCCGGACATCAATGTTTGCCCTACTTTTAATCCTTGTGGAGCTAAGATATAACGTTTCTCACCATCCGCATAATGAAGAAGTGCAATGCGAGCTGTTCGGTTCGGATCATACTCGATTGAAGCTACTTTTGCAGGTATACCGTCTTTATTTCTTTTAAAATCTATAATTCTGTATTTTCTCTTGTGGCCTCCGCCTATATATCTCATTGTACGACGGCCGTCATTATTCCTACCTCCGCTTTTAACATATTTAACAACAAGAGATTTTTCCGGCTCTTTTTTGGTTATATCTGAAAAGTCGGATATTACTTTCCAACGGATACTAGGTGTAACAGGTTTAAATTTCTTAACTCCCATAATTTGTATTCTTAAATGTTACTAAACAAGTCAATGGTTTCTCCTTGTTTTAATTTTACGTATGCCTTTTTATAAGAAGGTTTTCTTCCTTGTGAAAAACCATTTTTGGTAAATCTGGTTTTTCTTTTCCCTAAAACATTCACAGTGTTGACCTCCTCGACTGTAACTCCATAATATTTTTCTATGGCATTTTTTATTTCTATTTTGTTAGCCTTTTTGTTGACAACAAATGTATAAACCCCATTGCTTTCACTCAAAGAAGTGGCCTTTTCTGTAATAATGGGCTTGATTAGTATATCTCCTTTTGCCATGGTTAAAATATTTTCTCAATTTCACTTAATGCGTCTTCTAAAATAATTACTTTTTGCGCGTTCAAAACATCGTAAGTATTTAATTTAGAAGCGCTTAATATATTTACACCCTCTAAATTTCGGGCCGACAAATATACGTTTTTATTTAATTCTCCAACAATAAAAAGTAATTTTTTCTTTCCATCACTTAAATTACCGGCAATTTTTGCAAATGTTTTCGTCGAGGGTTTATCAATTTCAATTTTTTCAACCACATCCAAAGCACCGTCTTTTACTTTTGCGCTTAATGCCGAAGCTCTGGCAAGTTTACGTTCTTTTTGATTCAATTTAAATCCATAATCACGCGGACGAGGACCAAATACACGGCCACCACCTACAAAAATATTTGCTTTGATACTACCGTGACGGGCACCTCCTGAACCTTTTTGTCTGATAATTTTTCTGGTACTGTAAGAAACTTCGCTTCTTTCTTTTGTTTTATGGGTGCCTTGTCTTTGATTGGCAAGAATTAATTTTACGTCCAGATACATTACATGATGATTGGGTTCAATACCGAAAATGTGATCGGGTAATTGAACTTTTTTGGACGTATTTTTACCTTCGATATTTTTAACTACTAATTCCATTTTTGTACTTTTATGATTGAACCTTTATGTCCCGGAACAGAACCTTTAACAACAAGCAAGTTCTTTTCGGGTATTACTTTTAAAACTTGAAGGTTTTCAATGTGTTCTTTTTTCCCTCCTGTTCTTCCGGCCATTCTCATACCTTTAAATACACGAGATGGAGTAGAGCATGCACCAATAGATCCAGGATGTCTTTGACGGTTGTGTTGTCCGTGAGTTTGCCCTCCAACACCGGCAAATCCATGTCTTTTCACAACCCCCTGAAATCCTTTTCCTTTTGTAATGCCGGTTACATCCACATATTCACCTTCATTAAAAAAGTCAACAGTAATAACATCACCCACTTTGTAATCATTCATCTCAATAAATTCCATTAACACTGCTTTGGGAGTAACTCCTGCTTTTTTGCAGTGTCCCAACAATGCTTTGGGTGTGTTTTTTTCTTTTCTTTCTCCAAAACCAAGTTGAATAGCATCTTTGCCATCTTTTTCCTTGGTTTTAACTTGTGTAACAACACAAGGACCAACTTCTAACACTGTGCATGGGACCCGTTTCCCAGAGGCATCGTAGACGCTGGTCATTCCAAGTTTTTTTCCAATTAATCCGGGCATAATTATATATTTTTATTATTTAATTTGAACTTCAACGCCACTTGGTAACTCAAGTTTCATCAAGGCATCGATGGTTTTGGGACTGTTGCTGTAAATATCTATCAATCTTTTATAAGTGCACAACTGAAATTGTTCTCTTGACTTTTTATTTACGTGTGGAGAGCGCAATACAGTAAATATTCTTCTTTTTGTCGGAAGGGGAATAGGGCCACTAACAACGGCACCGGTGCTTTTGACTGTTTTTACAATTTTTTCGGCAGATTTATCAACCAAATTGTAGTCGTAAGATTTAAGTTTTATTCTAATTTTTTGGCTCATAGTTTATATAAATTAAGCTTTTACTCCTTTTACTTTTGCAACAACAGCTTCTTGAATATTGGCAGGTGCAATTTCATAGTGTGAGAATTCCATTGTTGAACTTGCCCTACCGGATGACAAAGTCCGTAGTTGGGTAACATAACCAAACATTTCTGAAAGAGGAACTTTTGCTTTAATCACTTTAGAGCCGGCTCTGTCGTCCATTCCCTCAATCACCCCTCTTCTTCTGTTTAGGTCACCCACAATGTCTCCCATATATTCTTCTGGGGTCAATACTTCAAGTTTCATGATAGGTTCTAACAATTGTGGATTACATTTTGGCAATGCTTCTCTAAAAGCCAATTTGGCACAAAGTTCAAATGAAAGTGAATCTGAGTCGACAGGGTGGTAAGAACCATCTAAAAGAGTTACTTTCAAACTATTAACCGGATATCCGGCCAAAACACCATTTTGCATGGCTTCCTTGAAACCTTTCTCAACAGACGGGATGAATTCTTTAGGTATATTACCACCTTTCACTTCATTGATAAATTCAAGACCGGGTTTATTGGGATCTCCGGGTTCAATTTTCACAATAATATCAGCGAATTTTCCACGACCACCGGTTTGTTTTTTATACACTTCTCTGTGTTGAATACTACCGGTGATAGTTTCTTTGTAAGCTACCTGAGGCGCACCTTGATTGCATTCAACTTTAAACTCTCTTTTAAGACGGTCCAAAATAATTTCAAGGTGCAATTCACCCATACCGGAAATAACAGTTTGTCCGGTTTCTTCATCAGTATGCACTCTAAAAGTGGGGTCTTCTTCGGCCAATTTCGAAAGTGCCATCGACAATTTATCCTGATCGGCGGTAGTTTTTGGTTCAATTGCAAGACCAATAACAGGATCGGGGAATTTCATGGATTCAAGCACAATGGGATGCTTTTCGTCACATAGAGTATCGCCGGTTTTGATATCTTTGAATCCAACAACTGCACCTATGTCACCGGCACCGATTGCAGGTATTTGGTTTTGCTTATTGGCATGCATTTGGAAAATCCTGGATATGCGCTCTTTTTGCTGTGAGCGGGAATTGTAAACATAAGAGCCGGAATCGAGAACACCGGAATAAACGCGGATATAACACAATCTACCCACAAAAGGATCTGTAGCAATTTTAAAAGCCAGAGCACAAAATGGTTCTTCGTAAGTAGTTTTTCTCTCAATAATTTCACCTGTGCGTGGATCGGTTCCTTTCACAGCGGCAATATCAAGAGGAGAAGGCAACAATGCCATCACATAATCCAGCATAGTTTGCACTCCTTTGTTTTTAAAAGCTGACCCACAGCACATGGGAACGATTTTCATTTCAATGGTAGCTTTGCGGAGAGCGGCAAGTATTTCGTCTTCGGTAATCGAATCGGGGTCTTCGAAGTATTTTTCCATTATTTTATCGTCATACTCGGCAACATTTTCTAACAATACCTCACGGTAGTGCTTGGCTTCTTCCATCATATCCTCGGGTATAGGAACAACTTGATAAGTCATTCCCAAATCTTCCTCATTCCAAATAATTCCCCGGAAATTAACAAGATCCACTACCCCTTTGAATTTATCCTCAGCGCCAATGGGTAATTGCAAAGGAACAGCGTTGCTGCCAAGCATAGTTTTTACTTGATTGACCACATTCAAGAAATCTGCTCCCTGACGGTCCATCTTATTGACAAAACCTATACGGGGCACATTATAGTTGTTGGCCAATCTCCAGTTTGTTTCAGATTGTGGCTCAACACCATCGACCGCACTAAATAAAAACACCAGACCATCCAAAACACGCAATGAACGATTTACCTCTACGGTAAAATCAACGTGTCCGGGAGTATCTATAATATTGACATGATATTGATGTCCGCGATAATTCCAGAAAACTGTAGTAGCCGCAGAGGTGATGGTGATACCTCTTTCCTGCTCCTGTTCCATCCAGTCCATGGTTGCGGCACCCTCGTGCACTTCACCAATTTTGTGATTTATACCGGCGTAGTATAGAATACGCTCTGTGGTAGTGGTTTTGCCGGCATCAATATGAGCCGCAATTCCTATATTGCGGGTATAACGTAAATCTCTTTTTTTAAACTCAGCCATAAATATCTATTTTTAAATTTTGAAATGAGCAAATGCTTTGTTGGCTTCAGCCATTCTATGAATATCTTCTTTCTTCTTAAACGCTCCGCCTTCTTCTCTATAGGCAGCCATAATCTCATTAGCCAGTTTTTCGGCCATGGATTTATCTTTTCTTTCTCTGGCAAACTTGATTAAAAATTTCATTGCCATGGAAATCTTTCTATCTTCGCGAATGGGCATAGGTATTTGGAAATTAGCCCCACCAATTCTTCGGCTTCTCACTTCCACCTGAGGTGTAACATTCTCAATTGCTTTTTTCCAAATGGGTATTGGGTCCTCTTTTGTACGATCGGCAATTATTTTCATGCTTTCATAGAAGATCGTGAAAGCAACGGTTTTTTTGCCGTTCAACATCAGATTATTTACAAAACGTGTAACCATCGGATCATTGTATACAGGATCCGGCAACAGCGTTCTTTTTTTGGCTTTGGTTTTTCTCATAATTCAAAAGGCCTTTATATTATTTTTTTTGTTCTTTCGGACGCTTAGTGCCGTATTTCGAACGGCTTTTTTTCCTTCCTTCCACGCCGGCAGTATCCAACGTACCGCGCACGATATGATAACGCACACCGGGCAAATCTTTCACCCTGCCACCTCTCACCAACACGATGGAGTGCTCTTGAAGATTGTGCCCTTCACCGGGAATATATGCAATAACCTCTATCCCGTTTGTCAACTTCACTTTTGCTACTTTACGCAACGCAGAGTTGGGCTTTTTTGGCGTGGTGGTGTAAACCCTGGTGCACACACCTCTTTTTTGCGGGCAAGAAGTCAGTGCAGCAGATTTACTCTTTTTCACCACTTTTGTTCTACCTTTTCTTACTAATTGTTGAATTGTAGGCATATTTTATCTAAATTTTCCGGTTAATTTTTTCCCAAAAATGGGCTGCAAAAATACATCTTTTTTTTAATTTTACAATATATTATTAAAAAATCTTTCACTTTTTTACTGAATCTTGTTTTGTTTTATTAACCACATAATGGAATTAACCACAAAAGCCCCGTTAGGTCAGCTGTTTAATTACAATTGCCTGTCGGTATATGGCGTCAATTTGTCTCCCAATAATTTATGTTTAAAAAAATGTTCATGATATGCTTATCTTAAAATTCCCAATGTAATTCAATCATCATATTAAAACCTTGTTGATAAAATCCGGGGGTATTTTTAAAATAAGATAGGTGATCGACATATTTTCTGTCTAGAACGTTATTGGCTCTTAAATTGACATACAACGATCTGTTTGCCAATTTCCAATGAGTTTTTAGGTAAACATTCAGCAGGTCGTATCCGGGAGTTGTGGTTTCATTTGGTCCTACACGGTTTTGACGGTCGACCCACAACCATTGTACTCCAAAAGAAGCATGCCGGATAGTTTTATCCCAATCTTTTTCTACTTCTATCTCATTCATCCATCGCATTGGAGGAATTCTATAAAGATAATTGCCTTCCACACTTTTCCCTTCAATCATATTCACGGAAGTTTGTAAGTGCAGCCAATCGAACGGATGAGGATGCCATTCAAACATTCCTTCCACTCCTCGGATATAAGCAGTGTATTGACTGTATACAAACACAGGAAAACTTTCAATGTATATGCCTTGAGGAATTAAATCTATGTAATTTAGAATACGATTGTAGTATACATTGCCGCTTGCTTTTATATGTTCTGATTCATAGGTGCTTCCAAAGGATATTTCAAAGTTTTTTTCGGGTTTTAATTGATCATTTCCAATTTCATAGCGAAATGCCCCGTGATGTTCTCCATTGCTCCATAACTCCGTAAATGATGGCGGACGGTATCCTCCGGATGCATAAAAATCCAACGTCCATTTCGTTAATAGTTTATAAATTACTCCCATTGAAAAAACAGGGAAATTGAAGTATTCTAGTTTCTGACCGGTCCACATGAGTGAATCTTCAACAAAAGTATTGATTGATTGAGTAATGTTATAATCTGTTCGCAAACCGGTTGAAGTTTTCAAACGTTGTTTTTCAAATTCATATAACAAGTAAAATCCTAAATTGACACTTGTTCCGTCCGGAAAAATTTTTTCATGGCCTTTTGATTGGTATTTCAAAAAATTATTTTGCGTGCCGGCCATAAAAGATGAATTTTTATTGAAACTTTTTTTGACAAACGATTGCCAATAAATTTGATCTGTCCCAAAATCAAGGCTTGCTTCATTATGATGCTCTTCATGATTTATGGCTGTTGAATCCTCATGCATTTCTTCAAATTCTTTACGATTGTTTTTAGTTAATCCAATGATGTTTTTCCACATCGAATTTTTGTTTATCCATGTATGTTTCAAAGAAAATATCTGCTGAGTAGTTTGCTGATATGGTTCATGAATGGAATATTGATCTTCAATAAATTCCTCCTCTTCGGGCAAAAGACCTGAATTTTGAACAAAGTATGAGTAACTCAAATGAAAAATGTGTTTTTTCCATTCGGTTTGGGCCCAAAGTAAAGTAAATGCATTATGATAACGGGTATTTGGTACCCGGATAAATCCTGCCTGTGTAAAATCTTTATGCAAATCACCGGTTACAAAAATGCCGTATTGAAACTTTTGTAAAGATTGTTTGAAATTGGCCACAAGCGAATTTCCGAGAGTAGATGTAAAAAAACGGTAATTAACAAATCCTTTGGTTGTTCCAACCGGAGCCGGCAGGTCGTCGTGAAAAATTAGCACCCCTCCCATTGATCCAGGTCCGTAAATCAATGATGCAGGACCTTTGATTATTTCAACACCACCGTTGGCCCAATTGTTGATTGAAAGTCCATGATCGTCCTGGCCTTGCAAACTTTCGATTCTGACATTTTGGGCAAAAACAGTCATTCTGTTTCCTTGCATTCCTCTTATGACAGGTTTAAAAACACCGCCACTGTATTGAGCTGCCTGTACACCCGGTATATAATTTAATGAAGCGGCCAGGTCTTGTCCTGAGGACAAAAGTTCTTTAGGAGAAATTTTTTGGGTTGAAATAGCCATGGAATTTCTTCCCGATTGCTGACTTTCTTCTACGACAAATTCTTGCGTCTCTATAACTGCCGTTTGCAGTTGAATCTCGTTTAAAGATGTGTCGTTTAAAGCTTTTACAACAATTTTCAACGGTTTATATCCTATGTATGAAAATTGAATTGTATATATTCCGGGTTTGAGTTGTATTTCAAATTTACCGGCATCATCAGCAACCCAAACCTTATTTACTTCTTTAACAAGGATATTTGCATAGGGTAACGTTAACCCATCGGATCCCTTGACATTGCCCTGTAAAGAGATTTGAGAATTTAAAATCACCGGAAATGCAATAAAAAACACATAATAAACATATTTAACAATAGTTTTCATATCAATACTTTTTTTGATGAATAAAATAATTAAATCAAACAATGGCAACGCCTTACCTGCTTTAAGATTTAAGGTTTAAGATTCTTATCAATTATTTTTTAAAGAAAAAATCAAGAAATATTATTACTTAAAAAATGGAGGGGATTTATTTCCAGGTAAGAGAAAAAATTTGTCTAAAAATTTATTGAATATTCTAATTCTTAAGGTTGAGACAGTAACATATGTTTCTACTTCATGTTCGAGAGCATGTGAATAAGAAGCATTTAAGCTTATCCATTGACAATCATGACTATAGTGTAATTCTCCATGATTGTGAATATGCGTATCATTGTGACTTAAACACTTATCATGGTTTTCGATGTGAATTTGATGGTGAATAATGTGAATGCCGGGCAAAAGAAGGTGTCCGGTTAAAATTATCAAAAAGAAGATTCCCAAAAAAGACCTGTAAAATGGTTTGTTTGAAAGATTCACATCAAAATTTTTCAAAAGCCAAAATTATAGATTTTTTGCTGAAAAATTTGAAAATAAATTTGGTTTTACAGAAAATTTTTAATTTTACAGGCACTAAATTTAGTTATTATGAACAAAAAAGTAATAGCATTGGCCATTTTGGCATTTGTTTTTTTGGTTCCTTTTCAATGGAGCTTTATTAATATAAATTTTGACCGTCCGATTGTTTCAGCCATTTCAATGACCGCAACTATTTTGTTATCTTTATATTCTATTTATTTGTACACTCACGCCGAAAGTAAATAATCAAATACCTTTTGCAATTTTTACAGCAGTCAACGCTCATTGGTAACCAAAAAGTGAGTTGTTTAACATTTCAGAATTTGGTCTATTTTTTCCTTTGGCCAAGTCATCGACAAGTTTATCAAAACAGCGCACTTTTCTTGTTAAGGTATTGAAGCTTTCTTCAAAGCGTTGTCCACAGATTCTAACGGTTATTTCAGAATATAAAGGATTGACATTGCTTTTTCAAAAAATTCGATGAAAGTAATATATTTATCAATTATTTCTTTAATCATATTTTCATCATAACCGGTAAGCCATTTAATAATCAAATGCGGTTCTTCTTTGCTTTTTCCTTTTTTTTGGCATTTTTTCAAGTATAGTGGGTACATAGTTACGAATGACATTCCGGCAGTTTTATCTCCTCCCCGGTTGTTAATTTCATTCATTTGTTTTTACAAATAGCTTGAAATAATACTTTAATGATTTAAGAGGATAAAATTTAGTTTTTTAGATATATCCCAAACAAAAAACTGCCGGTTTTTTATGCAGCCATGATTTTAATAGTTCGCCGGGAATTTTTTTCCAATCTGCAATTGTTAAGGTCAATGAAAACGAGTCGTTCAATCCAAGGTTTGAAGATATGGACAGATATAAATCATTGTTAAGATTGATCAAAAGATCTTTCAATAATGTCATATTTCTGTAGGGGGTTTCTATAAATACCTGCGTCTGCTTGCTTTTATGGCAGATTTCGTTCAATTGTTTAATTTTTTGCTTTCGTTCATAGGTTTTGGCGGGTAAATAACCATGAAAAGTAAATTCCTGTCCATTTAACCCCGAAAGCATCAATGCAATAAAAACAGAAGATGGACCAGATAAGGCAATTACCTGGATTTTTTTTTGATGACACATTAAAACCAAGCTATTACCCGGATCTGCCAGACAAGGTAGACCTGCTTCGGACATCAATCCGACATTTTCTCCTTTCATAAGCCAATTGATGGCTTGAGAAAGCTCTTCTTCATTTGTAGAGATCATCTCTACTTGGTCTAAATCTGTTTCGGGAACAATCTTTTTTATATACCTGCGAGCTGTCCGGGGGTTTTCAACCACAAACTTTTTTAGAGCGCCAACGATAGCCGGGTGATTGACGGACAACATGCCCGGATCCGCATTTTCTCCCAGAGGAACAGGCAACAAATAGAGTTTACCTTTTGATATACTCATTTTTTAGAAAGTCAGTGAAATGGTCGATGGATTTCTCAAGCAATTCGTATACATATTCATAATCTTCTTCATCACCATAGTATGGATCAGGCACTTCGATTATTTCTTTTCCGTTGGATATCCAATGAGTGACCGGAAAGATTTTTTTTAACTGTTCTTCATTTGAAGCAAAACGTTTAAGATCGCGTAGATTTTCTTTATCCATTGCAAGAATAAAGTCAAAATAATCATAATCTTTGGTATTGAATGCGCGTGCTCTTTGGTGTGAAATATCCAGACCTCTTTCTTTACATACTTTTAAACTGCGTGGGTGAGGTGGCTCTCCGATATGATATGAGGCCAAACCGGCAGAATCGACCTCAACAGGAATACTTTTCAAATTGGCAAAATGTTCGACCAAACCCTGTGCAATAGGCGAACGGCATATGTTCCCCAAACAAACTGTCAATATTCTCACAGGTCTTTCCAATAACGCCATATTATTGCAGACTAAGCTTTTTACGAAGAGTTTCTATTTCTTGACGGAATTTTTTATCTGTTTCTATAAGATTATTGACCGTTTTGCAAGCATGCAAAACCGTAGCATGATCTTTCCCTCCACACATCATACCTATGTTTGCCAGGCTGTTTTTGGTAAATTGTTTTGCAAAGTACATGGTTACTTGACGGGCTTGCACAACTTCGCGTTTGCGGGTTTTGGATTTCATGACATCAATAGGCAGATTGTAATAGTCACATACTACTTTTTGTATGTAATCTATGGAAATTTCTTTTGCTGTGTTTTTGATAAATTTATCAATCATTTGTTTGGCAAGATCGAGTGTAATGGTTTTTTTATTTAGAGACGATTGAGCAATTAAAGAGATTAAAGCACCTTCCAATTCCCGGACATTTGTGGTAATACTATATGCAAGATATTCCACCACATCGTAGGGTAGCTCAATACCTTGAGCATACATTTTCTTTTTGAGGATGGCAATACGCGTTTCCAAGTCAGGAACTTGTAAATCTGCTGCCAATCCCCATTTAAATCTTGACAACAAGCGTTGTTCAATGCCTTGCAACTCCACCGGCGGACGATCAGAAGTCATCACAATTTGCTTGTTGTTTTGATGCAAATGATTGAAAATATGAAAAAATACTTCTTGAGTTTTTTCTTTACCTGCAAGATTATGAATATCATCAATAATCAAAACATCGATCATTTGATAGAAATGAACAAAATCATTTTGTTCGTTATTTCTAACAGCTTCTATAAATTGAAGGGTAAATTTTTCGCAACCTACATAAAGAACAATTTTATGGGGATGCCTTTCCTTTACTTCCAAACCAATGGCATGTGCAAGATGAGATTTTCCGAGCCCTGTTCCTCCATAAATAAACAAAGGATTGAAAGCCGTACCACCCGGATCTTTGGCTACAGCATAACCGGCCGAACGGGCCAAGCGGTTACAATCTCCTTCAACAAAATTTTCAAAAGAATATATAGGATTCAGCTGAGAATCGACATTGACTTTTTTCAAACCGGGAATAATAAAAGGATTTTTGATGGTTTTATCTTTGTTTAGATCGATTGGCAAACTTATAGGGTCGTTTTTAGTGGCATGACGTTTTGAGGCCGGAATTTTAATTGTTACCGGATTTTTTGATTTCAAGGTATTTTCCATTATGATACTATACTCCAATCTTCCATCAGGTCCCAATTCTTTTTTTATGGCTTTTGCCAAAAGATCCAAATAATGCTCTTCAAGCCATTCATAAAAAAACTGACTCGGAACTTGAATTGTAAGCACATTTTTTTCCAACTTCACCGGCTTGATAGGTTCAAACCATGTTTTAAAACTCTGCAAATTGATGTTGTCTCTAATGATCCTCAAACAGTTTTGCCAAACCAACTCGTGATTTTTTGCCATAAAAAATATTTTTTAAAACCTTAAAACTTTAAACTCTTTGTTTTAACAAACAAATATTAATAACTCAAAATCAAGCTTATTAAATCCTCCTCTCTGCTTAAAAAGCGTTGATTTCAGGAAGCAAATATCAGATGATTTTTTTTAAAAAAAAATTCTTTTTCCTATTGTTTTTTAAAAAACTTTTTCGGAACTTACGAGCCCTTTGTATGCTTTCATATCTAAATTAAAGTATACATCAATTCTTCCTAATTGAATCCCCGCAAAACCCACTTGATTTACAATCACTTCTTTTCCTGCTTTATTGCGATACCGCATCCCTTTTTTCAAAAAGGTATGTGTATGGCCTCCTAAAATAATATCAATATATTGTAACATAACAGCCAGATCCACATCACAAATTTTTTTAAAATTATAGGAAAATCCAAGATGAGACAAGCAAATCACTAAATCGCATCTTAAATCTTTTTTGAGAAATTTTGCCATTGCATACCCTTTTTTCAACGGATCGAGATAACGCGTATCTCCATATAATTTCGGATCCACCAGTCCGGCTAATTCTATTCCTAAACCAAATATGCCAACTTTTATATTATCATACTGTTTTACAATAAATTGTTCTACCTTATTTTCCAGTGGAGTACCCGTAAAATCATAATTTGAGCATACCAATGGGAAATTAGCATAAGGTAAAACCTTTGCGAGTCCTTCCACCCCATTATCAAAATCATGATTCCCAATGGTAGCCGCATCATATTTCATTTGTGACATTGCCTGTAGCTCTACTTTCCCACCAAAGAGATTAAAATATGGGGTACCTTGAAAAATATCGCCTGAATCCAGCAGCAATACATTTTTTTCTTCAGAACGGATCTTGTCGATCATTTTGCTTCTAGCCACCACTCCACCCAAACCGGGATATTTCGGGTCATTATCAGGAAATGGATCTATACGGCTGTGGGTATCATTGGTATGCAATATGGTGATTTTAACCCAATTATGCTTCCATAGCCACTCAGCCATCAACTCTTTGGGCATAATAAATGCGGCCGACCCCAATAAAGCCAATTGTTTTAAAAACCATCTACGGTTCAGGTAGTATGACATTCGGTTTATATTTTGAAGTTATTTTAATGTTATTTTGTTGCATGTATTCTAACCTTTCAATTAAGGCATCACGTATCAAAATTACTAAATCTTCCCTATTTAAAGGATGATGAAAAAAAGATAATTGATCACCTCCATTGGCAAGATAATCAGATGTCAAAACCAAATATTTTTCTTTTAATTTTTCAGATCCGTCCACCAAAATCTTTCCATCAATTGTATACTCGACAGTTATACCAAATACGGCCATATTTTTTTTCTCCCTGATATATTGCAACAATTGCAAAAATTTATCCCGATCAATTTCCACATATGACAATTTATTGTCAAAAGGCATCAATTCATAAACATCGCCCACTGTTACAGGACCTTTCTTCAAATGTTTACGCAACCCTCCGTTATTCATTAAAACCAAATCAGGCACGGGCAATTGATGATTGGCCACATAATCAAAAATCCATTCGGAAACCCTATACCCCAATGGATTGTATGGAAATCCTTTGAACAAATCGTCATTCAACCAATAAAGCGTATCATTCATCAACAAACTTACAGAGTCATGAAAAGGTTTGATCAAATGGTAAATCTCCGATGTTGTGTCCATCTCCGACTTGCTCACGGGAATATTTTCCAACACTATGGCTTGACGATTGGAACAAGAAAATATGAGAACCAGACGACGGGATAATGAAAAGGATATATAACTGTATTTTTCAACATCGTATTTTTGTTGGTAAAATAAATAAAAACTTACCATTGGAGAGCATCAAACCTTGATGAAATATTTAAAAATTTTTCATTACCAACACAGGAAGAGAAATTTGAATTTTTCACCAATTTCAATGCTTTTAAATAACTTTCCTTGACACATAAAATGTTTTTATTATTTTAGCCCGGATTTTTTGAAAAGCTATGAATACACCAAGAATTTTTCATCATCCTGCAGGATTATTTCTGCTATTTTTCACCGAAATGTGGGAAAGGTTTAGTTATTACGGCATGCGGGCACTATTGGTCTTATTTTTGGTAAGCGAAGCCGCCACCGGTGGATGGGAATGGACAAACGAAAAAGCACTATCGTTATATGCCATGTATACCGGACTTGTATACGTAACCCCAATTATTGGCGGTATTTTAGCCGACAAGGTATTGGGATTCAGAAGAGCCGTGTTATTAGGGGCTTTTTTGATGACCTGTGGACACGGGTCAATGGCATTGGAAACTCCGTTTTTCTTTTATCTTGGACTGGCATTACTCGTACTGGGCAATGGCTTTTTCAAACCCAACATCTCTTCTATTGTTGGACAGTTGTATAGTGAAGATGAAAGCAAATTAAAAGATGCTGCCTACACAATCTTTTATATGGGTATCAATGCCGGTGCATTTTTGGGAATTCTTTTGTGCGGATATATTGGGGAAAAAGTGGGTTGGAGCTATGGTTTCGGACTAGCCGGTATTTTTATGTTTTTTGGGATGATGATGTTTTATTTTGGTCAGGGCATATTGGGCAATGTCGGTTCCAATCCCGGAAAAAAGAATCAATCCACAAATCAAATCAATGTTGAAAAAGAATTAACTCCGGAAGAAAAACAAATTATTCGTGACCGTTTGACGGTTATTTTTATTTTTTCATTTTTCACAATCTTTTTCTGGATGGCATTCGAACAAGCCGGTGGCAGTATGACCATTTTTGCCAAAAATTATACAAACAGAATCTTATCCGGCAACCATGCGATTTTGTTTACTATAGCGAATACCATTTTAACATTAGGTCCTCTTTTGGCCGTAACCTTTGTGTTGTTTAAATTAGTAGGAGCACTTAAACAGAAATATAAAGCCGCTTCTTTTTTTATTACCACCAGTTTCATTATAATATGGTTGATTGCAGGATGGATGCTGCTAAAAGAGTTCAACAGTTCTTCCTACGAATTTGAATATGCTTTAGATGACAAGAAAATGGGTAAAGGCAGTGTAATTACCGACATTCCATTAACCCCCGGACAGGAAATTTGGGTATTGAAGCAAAAAGATAAATTTAAATTTTTACAGGAAGAAGAAGCCCAACGCATCAAAAGTAAAATAAAAGCTACCGTGATAAAAGTAAAATCCAATGAAACCGAAGTGCCCGCTTCATGGTTCGGAATTTTAAATTCATTCTTTATTATTGCATTTGCCCCGCTATTTTCAAAAATTTGGGAAAGTAAATATAATCCAAGCGGCCCGGTAAAATTTGGATTTGGTCTGATATTGCTCGGCCTGGGATTTGGCGTACTGGCTTATGGTGGTATGCCCATTCCAAGGGGGGCTGAATCAGCTTCAGTCAGTATGATTTGGCTCATTTTGGCCTATTGGCTTCATACATTGGGCGAACTTTGTATTTCCCCTGTGGGACTTTCTTATGTCTCAAAACTGGCTCCGCCAAAATTAGTAGGATTAATGTTTGGAATTTGGTTCGGATTTACCGCGTTAGCCAATTACCTGGCAGGCTGGACGGGCAGTTTTATCGATAAAATTGTGGAAAAGTATTCGATTTCAACATTTTTCCTGATTTATACGGCAATCCCTATATTGGCCGGTTTAATCATGATTGCCATTTCTAACATTATAATCAAGAAAATGCATGGTTTACGATAGTATTGACCCGGAAAAAATTCCTGTTGAAAAGCCCTGGATTTTTGAATCAATCATTTTAAGTGAAGAAGAGATCATTGATTTTGCCAAAAATTTTGACCCTTTACCCTTCCATATCGACAAAACAGCGGCACAACAAAGCCGTTTTGGTCGCTTAATTGCCAGTGGACCCCATATTTTTATCAAAGCTCACAAAGAATTGATTATACCAAAATTAGGATCTACCATAATAGCAGGTTTATCAATCGACCAATGGCAATTCTTAAAACCTGTATACCCGGATACGCCCTATACCCTGCATTTCCTGGCACAAAAATTAAAACCCAATAGAGAAAAAAAACATATCGTCATTACATGGCAGTATGAATTTTTTAATCCCGATCATGAAATGGTACAAAAGTTGTTTGTCACTTCTCTGCATAATTTTTCATAATTTTACCATCATGAAAAAAATTTTATCTTACATTACGTTTTTGTGTTGCATTTTTACCATTTCACCGGTTAAATCGCAACAAGAAAGTATCCGTTGGATGTCTTTTGAAGAGGCAATCAAGGCCAACGATAAAAAGCCGAAAAAAATTTTGGTTGACGTTTACACCAATTGGTGTGGTCCCTGCCGCATGTTAAATTCAAATACTTTCACGAACAAACGCATTATTGAACTTATCAACAAATATTATTATCCTGTGAAATTCAACGCCGAAGGCCCTGATACCATCATTGTCAAAGGTCAAACATATGTCAATCCCGGCTATGACCCAAATGCTCCTGGCAGAAATTCGACCCACCAACTCACTTATGCCATAGCCAACGTCAATGGCAGAATTGCCTACCCTACCATTGTGTATATGGATGAAAATTCCCAAATTATTCAAGCCATTCAGGGCTATATGACGCCTCAACAATTGGAACCCATTTTAATATACTTTGGGGAAGATCATTACAAAACCACACCCTGGGAAAAATTTTTGGAAACTTTTCAATCTAAGATAGGACAATAATGTAAGATGAGTATCGATTGGTTTATCGCCGGAACACAAAAATCGGGAACAACAACCTTAAAAAACCTATTGGACTATTCACCGGACATTCTGACTCATTTAAATGAAGAATGCACCCTTTTTTACGATTATAGTTTACACGAAATCGACAATGATAAATTCAAAAGATATTTTTATCGAAAAAAAAATTCAAAAATCATCCTTGCCAAACATGCCAATGCCTGCTACTCGCAAGAAGAGTTAATAAAACTCTACCATCATAATCCGGACATGAAAATTTTCTTGCTTTTCAGGAATCCCATCAAACGTTTTATTTCTTCTTTCATGATGGAAAAAACCCGTAGTTTATACAAAGGCGATATTGAATATGCTTTCAACAAAGCCCTGAATGACCGTAGCAGCTTTGAATACAAGGTATTTCTCTCTTATGGTTTTTATGACAAGGTTTTAAAAAAGGTTTCAGGCATTTTTCCCGAAAAAAATATCACCTGTTTGATATTCGAAGATTTTAAACAAAGTCCTTTGTATACAGTTAATGAAATACTCTCAAACCATGGATTGGATACCATAGAGATTGACAATCCGGATGAATTGATACATAATCCGGTCAAAAGCCCAAGAAGTAGAACTCTTGTAAATTTGTTTTTGAAACTTAGAACAAGTAGATATAAAGATTGGATAAAAAAATATTTGCCGCCTGAAATATGGGATAAACTGGTTTTACGTACAAAAAATACATTGTTTAAAGATTTTGACGAACCTTTACCCACAGTGCCCCTTTCGATTATCGAAAATCTTTTGGATATTTACGCCCCGGTCATAGAAAATTTTGAAAAAATGACCGGATTGACAACCCACTGGATAGAAGAAATTGAAATAATGACAAATCATGAAGGATAAAAGAAAGATTCTAATCACAGGTGCTGCCGGCTATATAGGTTCAATCACAACCGCCACTATCTTGGAAAATAGCAATTATGAAATTGTTGCATTGGATAATTTCTCCAACAGTCGGGAGTCTTCTTATGAATTGATAGAAGCCATAACCGGAAAAACTTTTCCCAGAATCAATGCAGATGTAAATAATCCAGGTTTATTAAAAATTTTGCAACCTTATTTGCCTATTGATGGTATTATACATTTTGCGGCATTGAAATCAGTTCCTGAATCCACACAAAAACCGGTCTTGTATTATCAAAACAACATTTGCGGATTAATCAACATGCTAAATATTGCAAAAGAAACAAACATACAATATTTTATATTTTCATCATCATGTTCGGTTTATGGCAACATTTCTCCCGAAAAATTGCCGGTTAAAGAAGACACCCCTTTGTCTGAAACAGAATGTCCATACGCAACCACAAAAAAAATTGGTGAAGAAATATTGAGAGATTTCACAAAATTTACACCCTGCTTTAAATCTATTGCTTTGAGATATTTCAATCCCGTAGGTGCCCACCTGTCCGGAAAATTGGGGGAATGGCCCCGCAAACAACCCGAAAACCTTCTGCCGGTCATCACCGAAACAGCCATTGGATTGAGGGAAAAAATGTATGTCTATGGCAATGATTACCCCACTCCCGACGGAACTTGCATCCGGGATTACGTACATGTGGTGGACATTGCCCGTGCTCACCTATTGGCCTTGGAATATTTATGGAACCTGAAGCACAAAAACTCATATTTTGATATTTTCAATCTTGGCACAGGACATGGTGTTAGTGTGAAACAAGCCATTGACCGCTTTGAAGAAATCAATGATACAAAAGTGAATTATGAATTTACTTCAAGACGTCCCGGTGATGTAGCCGCTATTTATTCGGATTGCACCAAGGCAAGAACCATTCTTGGCTGGGAACCACAACTATCTTTGGACGATATGGTTAGAACCGCATGGCAATGGCAAAAATTTTTAACGGATGAAAAATGACCGGAATACTTATGAAGAAGTGATTACTCCACCTGGCCGTCTTTCGGTCAACTGGAAAGAATTGTGGAACTATCGTGAGTTAATCTATTTTTTTGCCTGGCGCGACATAAAAATAAAATACAAACAAACGCTGCTTGGTTTTCTTTGGGCAGTGTTGCAACCGCTTATCATGGCTTTAATATTTACGGCCGTCATCGGAAAAGCCATCCAACAAAATTCATCTATCGATATCCCTTATCCTGTATTTATTTTAAGTGGTATGGTGTTGTGGAACTTTTTCTCTTCTTCTCTTTCAAACGCTGCACAAAGCATGGTACTCAACGCATCTATCATTAAGAAAATCTACTTTCCTCGGTTAATCATTCCATTATCCTCTATCATTACCGCAGGATTTGATTTCCTCATGACCCTTGTAATTTTGATTCCTTTTATACTTTATTTCCAAACTCCGGTTTATCTGCATGTTGTCTATACTTTTCCTTTAGCCATCTGCATTACCATCCTTTCATCTGCCGGTTTGGGCATGCTCATCTCGGCTATGAATATTAAATATAGGGATTTCCGTTATGTAATACCATTTTTGATTCAGGCATTGTTTTTTCTTACTCCCGTAATATATCCTGCCAACATTACCGATAACCGGATTTTACTCCTGTTACTTTACTTCAATCCAATGGCTTCAGCCATTGAATTGTTTAGAATGATGTTCATGCCTGAAGTAGTTATTTCCATAGAAATTTGGATAAGCATGGCCATGGCTCTTTTGTTTTTTTTCGCAGGTTTATTGTATTTCAAAAAGACCGAATATTATTTTGCAGATTTGGTTTAATGAAGTTTCATTTTATCCATGTCTATCACAATATATACTTGATTTTAACTTTAGGGCAAATTTTATTCATCCGTCTTTTTTACATAAATTTACCGCAAAATATCAAGAAAATGAATATTCATCATTGAAATTATGTTTTACTGGGATTACGACATACCTGACAATTTTCAACCTTCCACCGATGAAGAATGGATTTGGTATATTGAAAGACAAATTTATTACAACGATTGGAAGAACATTCCT
>BPHE01000021.1 GCA_026003395.1 Vicingaceae bacterium | reverse complement strand
GATTGATAACCTCTTTTTTGGGAACTTCTTGTTTTAAAACCCCGCCCAAAAAAAGCTTCAAAGAAGTCGGAAAAGCCACTGTCGTCAAAAACCTCAGATGGGTCTCCCTCATAATAATAATAGGTCCCTCCGCCGGCATTGCCTCCGGTCCATTGAGACCAATCAAATCCACCGGCATTGGATTGGAAATTTTTCCAATTTTCACCCAGCGTGTCATATTTTTTTCTTTTTTCGGGATCACTCAACACCTCATATGCTTCATTGATTTCTTTAAATTTTGCCTCGGCTTCTTTATTTCCGGGATTTTTATCCGGGTGGTATTTTTTTGCCAATGTTCTGTATGCTTTTTTTATCTCGTCCTGTGAGGCGTTCTTGTCTACACCCAAAATTTTATAATAATCTTTGTATTCCATACCGAGCAAAAATTTTTATTTTTTGTAAAGATAAACACACTAGCATTGAGCTTAAAAAATTTAACAACAATTTACTTGAAACTAATGTAATTTCCAAAAGAAACGAGGAGTTGCATCTGTATATGGGGGAAAGAAATTTTGATATGCATTTCAGCAGATAAACATTATGATGATGTCAATAATACACTGCTTGAAAAAATAATACAAAAAAAGAGAACAGAAAATCATAAATTTGCAAACTTTATATACCGGACTTAATCATTTACAAAAGATTATGAAAAATATCAGGAATTTTTGCATCATTGCGCATATTGATCACGGAAAAAGCACGCTTGCCGATCGCTTGCTACAGGTTACCAATACCATTTCCGAACGAGAGCTTACCGATCAAGTCCTCGATGATATGGATCTTGAACGCGAAAGAGGGATCACCATAAAAAGCCATGCCATTCAAATGGATTATATTTACAATGGAGAGCATTATATTTTAAACTTGATCGATACACCCGGACACGTTGATTTTTCGTATGAAGTGTCAAGAGCCATAGCATCGTGTGAGGGGGCATTGTTGATTGTGGATGCCTCGCAGGGAATTCAGGCTCAAACCATATCAAATCTATATCTGGCATTGGAACATGATTTGGAAATAATACCGATTATCAATAAAATAGACCTGCCTGCTGCCAATCCCGAATTGGTGGCTGATCAAATTGTGGATTTGCTGGGTTGCAGAAGAGAAGAGATATTATATGCCAGTGGCAAAACCGGTCAGGGAGTGGATAAGATCCTTGAAGCAATTGTGTTGAGAATCCCCCCTCCGCAAGGCGACCCTGACGCTCCCTTGCAGGCATTGATTTTCGATTCTGTATTTGATTCATACCGGGGGATAAAGGCCTATTTTAAGGTTGAGAATGGTAAAATCAGGAAAGGTGATAAAGTTAAATTTATGGCCACCGGTAAAGAATATGAAGCAGATGAAATAGGTATTTTAAAATTGCATCCGGTGCCAAAAGATGAAATATCTACCGGCAATGTGGGATACATAATCTCAGGTATAAAAAAGGCCTCTGAAGTTAAAGTGGGCGACACTATCACACACGTAGATAATCCGGCCCCTGAACCCATAAAGGGCTTTGAACATGTTAAACCTATGGTTTTTGCCGGCATCTACCCGGTTGATACCGAAGAGTATGAAGACCTAAGAGATGCATTGGAAAAACTTCAACTCAATGACGCCTCGTTGACTTTCGAGCCCGAATCGTCGGCAGCTTTGGGCTTTGGATTCAGATGCGGTTTTTTAGGTATGTTGCACATGGAAATCGTGCAGGAACGTCTTGAGAGGGAGTTTGATATGACGGTTATTACTACGGTGCCAAATGTTTCTTATCATGCATATTTAAGAAAAGATCCCAAAACCCCTGTGATTGTCAACAACCCCAGTCAATTTCCGGACCCTTCGAAACTTGACAGAATTGAAGAACCGTTTATCAGAGCTCAAATTATTACTAAATCCGAATACATTGGGGCCATCATGAATCTTTGCATTGAAAAACGGGGTGTTATGAAAAATCAATCATACCTTACTACCGACCGCGTGGAACTTGTTTTTGAAATGCCACTTGCTGAAATAGTATTTGATTTTTATGACCGTTTAAAAACCATTTCACGAGGTTATGCTTCTTTTGATTATCATCCAATAGGATATCAACCATCGGACCTCGTAAAATTGGATATTTTGCTCAATGGAGATCCGGTCGATGCTCTGTCGGCTTTGATTCACAGAAGCAAGGCCTATGAACTGGGGAAAAAAATTTGTGAAAAATTAAAAGAATTATTACCGCGTCAACAATTTGAAATCGCCATACAGGCCGCCATAGGATCCAAAGTAATTGCCAGGGAAACAGTAAAAGCACTGCGTAAAGATGTAACAGCAAAATGTTATGGCGGAGATATTACGCGTAAACGCAAGTTGCTTGAAAAACAAAAAGAAGGCAAAAAACGGATGCGACAAATTGGGTCGGTAGAAGTGCCGCAGCAAGCATTTTTGGCTGTTTTGAAATTAAATGATTAAAGGTTTGGGCAAATCCAAAATAAAAAAAGCATTTTTTTGCACCCACTGCGGTTATCAATCACCCAAATGGTTGGGAAAGTGTCCTTCTTGTAACGAATGGAATACTTTTGTTGAGGAAATTATTCAACAAGAAAACAAACAAGATTTTTTGCCTTTGTCAAATCAACAAAAACAACCTGTTGCCATACAAGATATCAATCCGGAGCATTATGACAGAATATTCATCAAAGATTCTGAATTGTCAAGAGTGTTGGGTGGAGGAATTGTTCCGGGTTCGGTAATTTTATTTGCAGGCGAACCCGGCATTGGCAAGTCCACGCTGATGATGCAGCTTGCACTGTCCTTACATAATGTAAAGGTGATGTATGTGAGTGGCGAAGAAAGCGATCTGCAAATTAAAATGCGTGCCGACAGGTTACCTTTTTCCAATCCAAAATGTTTTATTTTTACAGAAACCGATTTGTCGTTGATTTTCCAGGCACTTGACAAGATACAACCACAATTATTAATTGTCGATTCGGTACAAACTCTTGAAAGTCCATTATTGGACAGTCCTCAGGGAAGCGTTTCACAAATAAAAGAAACGGTATCGCAGTTGATTAAATACGCAAAAACAACGGGTGTTCCGGTTTTTATTATCGGGCATGTCACAAAGGAAGGGTCCATAGCCGGTCCAAAAATATTGGAACACATGGTAGATGTGGTTCTACAATTTGAAGGGGATATGCATTATGCCTACAGGATAGTAAGAGGAGTAAAAAACCGTTTTGGATCGGCAAATGAACTTGGTATTTATGAAATGGGGCAAGGTGGTTTGAAACCGGTTGATAATCCATCAGAGATATTGCTGGGATATTCTGATATTCAACTGAGTGGCATCACGGTAGGTTGCACTATGGAAGGGATGCGACCAATGCTGATAGAAACACAAGCGCTGGTCAGCTCAGCAGTTTATGGCACTCCTCAAAGGTCCTCTACCGGTTTTGATTTACGCAGGTTAAACATGTTGTTGGCTGTTTTGGAAAAAAGGTGTGGATTCAAAATATCCATGAAAGACGTATTTCTCAACATTGCCGGTGGATTTAAAGTGGATGACCCTTCGATGGATCTACCGGTGATTTGTTCTATCTTTTCATCCAATTTGGACATTCCCATCGATAAAACTATTTGTTTTGCTGCCGAGGTCGGATTGTCGGGAGAAATAAGGCCTGTAAACATGATAAATGCCAGAATTAAAGAAGCTGCTAAGTTGGGCTTTAAGCAATTTATGTTATCTGAATACAACAAAAAAAATATTGAGGAAAAACCAAAAGGAATAGACTTGATTTTCGTCAAAACGATGCAGGATGTATTAAAACAATTATTTGGGTAAAATATTTTAGAAAAATTTGTATACTATTACGCAATAAAAAGATTAAAATATGATAACATTGGATTTGAAAGGTAAAAAGGCATTGGTGTGCGGGGCTTCCGATGGTATTGGCAAATCTACGGCTGAAACATTGGCAAAAGCCGGATGCAATGTGGTTTTATTTGCAAGAAATGAAAACAAATTAAAACAAGTTTTGCAGCATCTCCCTGTTTCAGTATCAGGTCAGAAACATGAATATTTGGTAGCAGATTTTAACCATCCGGAAGACGTTCTTAAAATTGCCGGGCAATATATTGAACAAAACAAGGTCAATTTTCATATTTTGGTCAATAATAGTGGAGGTCCCCCTGCAGGACCGATCACCAAAGCCAAAATAGAGGACTTCCGCCTTGCTTTTGAAAGGCATCTTATCGTTAATCAACTTTTGGCCGGTATGTTGTTGGAAGGAATGAAAAAAGAAAGATACGGACGTATCATCAATATCATTAGTACATCAGTCAAACAACCTCTACCCAATTTGGGAGTATCAAATACCATAAGAGGGGCTGTGGCTTCGTGGGCCAAAACTTGGGCAAATGAAGTGGCACAATTTGGTATTACCGTCAACAATGTGCTTCCCGGTGCTACATTGACCTCTCGTTTGAAAGACATTATAGCCACAAAAGCCCAAGCAACCGGTAAGTCCGTGGAAGAAATCGAGTCGGAGATGTTAAACGAAATACCTGCCGGAAGATTTGCCCAACCTGATGAAATTGCATTTGCCGTGGCATTTTTGGCTTCTCCTCACGCGGCATATATCAATGGAGTGAATTTGCCTGTAGACGGTGGACGTACGGGATGTTTATAGAGGGGCGTTACTTCTTTTTTTCTCCAATAGATGTCTTCAAATAATTGATAACATCTATTTCTTCGGCATCTACGCCATACATATCGGCCAGTTTACAAGAGATTTTATCAAACAGGTGTATTAAATAAAGCATTTCTTCCCACGCATCATCACATGGCGCCTGATATGTCAAAATGTTGGAAGTATATTTTGACACCACTTCACGGGTTAATTTCATTCTCAGGACATTTTTCGGATGGTCAAATTGATTCCAAATAAACAATACCGCAAGTTCCTCATGTTGACTACGCCATCCGACCAATTCGTTGTGATTCATTTCAGGAATGATGTGATGCCAGCAAAGTGATTTGGCGTTTTCGTTGATTTGCTGTCGCAAACGTATCAATAGTCCTTCTCTTGCAGAAGAAGAGTAAAACACGGGTAGTTTTCCATAAAAAAATGCGGCAATTTCGGCAGAAGTGCGGTCAATGTCATTTACGCACAACTCTACTTTTTGCGCCGAATTCTTAAATTTCTCGTACCATTCCGGCCGACGGAAAATATTGGAAAAAATAAAAAAATAAACAGGTAAGGTATAGCCCAATGCTGTCCGGGGAGGGATACCGGCAGGAACGGTGAAACATAATTGACCATCACGTTGAGCATTCTCTTTGAGTAGGCCTCCACCGGTAATGGCAATTATCGGTGCTTGAGCTTCAAGGGCTTGATGATAACAAGACAATGTTTCTTCTGTATTACCGGAATAACTGGAACAGATTACCAGAGTATTTTTGTTGACAAATCCCGGCAAAAAATAATCCTTGACAATAGTAACCGGAACGGGCAAACTGTCAAACAACAAGCCACTTACAATGCCGGCACCAACGCCGGACCCGCCCAATCCGGCTATCACGATGCTTTGTATATTTTCAGGCCAATTGATATCGTCTGTATTTTCCAACAAATCGGTGGAGTATTTAATTTGTTCAAAAAATTGATTGGTTAATTCTTCGATGCGATTCATACATCAACAGGTTATTTCAATTAAATTACTGCGAATTTATTATTTTTCCTTTACATTTATCAAGAATCCGGACTTATTGAAAAAACAAAAGCTTAAATTCAACTGCGAATAATTGTAAAAATTCAGGATATTTATCAATTTTGTAGCGTAATAAATTCAAGGGCTTCGTAGTACAAAGGATAGTACGTGGGTCTCCGGAACCCAAAATCCCGGTTCGATTCCGGGCGAAGCCTCCAAGATTCTTTTAATTGGTTTATTCACAGTACTCTTTTATTTTTTGATCGGCATCCGGCATACCCAGCGAAGCAGCTTTTCTTAAATCTTCACATCCGCTTGTTTTTTTATTTTGATAAATCCTGCAAATGCCTCGATTGTAATAGGCCTGCGCATGCTTTGGATGAAGTTGCAGATATTTTGAGAAAAAATTTTCGGCATGTCGGAAGTTCCTCAATTCAAACTCAACTTTCCCTAAATAAAACCAGGTGGGATCGTGTTCCGGATTCAAGGAATAGCTTTTTAAAAACATTTTTTCTGCTACAATGGGATCTTTTAATTTTAAATAGGCAATGCCGGCATTGTAGTATATTAAATGGTTGAGCGAATCGGCGTCTTGTGCCCGGGCAAGGAATTTTAATGCTTTTTTGTAATTTTTTTCTTTTTCCAATGCCATTACTGCTAAAGAAATCCACGGGTGTGGATAAGATGGATTCATTTTGGCCGATTTTAAGAAATGTTTTTTTGCTTTGTTGTATTCTCCTATGGCGAGGTGACATTGGGCCTTGTTGAAGTAGATTTTTTCAGTTTTGTAACCAAGTTTTATCAACGCATCGTAAAGTTTGATGGCTTTCCGGTATTCATTTTTGGACTGTAAATCATATGCCAAATCAAAATACTTTTCAGGCGAATATTCTTGTGAATGAATTGGTAAAGCAATACAGATAAGGATTCCCAAAATGACACACAATTTCATTGATTCTTATTAAGACCCTTCAAATTTATTTTTATTTTTTTGCAAAGTAAAATTAAAAATAATGGATCGAATCAATGAATATCATTTTATAACAAAGCGTACGGCAAGATTTTATGTTGCATCACAAGTAGAAAGTCCAAAGATTCTTTTAATTGCATTGCATGGATATATGCAACTGGCCAAAGATTTTGTCAGGCATCTTTTTGATTCTTTAACAGAAGACCAACAAAAAGAAGTAATGATCCTTGCTCCGGAAGCATTGAGTAGATCATATGTATCAGGGAGCTATGGAAAAGTAGGAGCCAGTTGGATGACAAAAGAAGATAGAATCAACGAAATCAAAGATTATATTGCTTATTTGAATGAATTGGTTAAGGCGCATTTACATAAAGTAAGTACGGAAAAAATTATTGTATTGGGATTTTCTCAAGGAGGAGCCACAGCTTGCAGATGGTTATGCGAGGCAGGAATAAAAGTGGATAATCTGGTGCTATGGGGAAGTTATTTTCCGGATGACCTGATATTTGAAAATTTGACATTGAACGCAGGCAAAATATGGATTGTGAGAGGAGACAAAGATCCTTACCACGATCAAAATCAAGATCAAAAAATGAAAGAAGTGATAAAAGCTTTAAAACTCAATAGCCATTTTTTTACATTTGACGGAGGGCATTCAATTCCCGGGAAAGTGTTCAGGGAGTTTATAGATAAAGTAATTGCCGGGGAGTAAAGAATTTATCTTACATAATCAATAAAATAAAAATCCGAAAAAATTATAAGCATTTGAAATATTCGAAAGGGTCTTTGCAGTTGTTGCAGAAATATAGAGCTTTACAGGCAGTTGATCCGAATTCGCTAATTTTTTTTGTATCTTTTTTACCGCATTTTGGACAAGTGACTTCGTCGGGTTCTCCCAAAAGGGCTTTTTTGCTTGCTGACCCTTCCGGAGGGGCAATGCCTGCTTTACGCAATTTTTCTTTTGCTTCTTCCGATAACCAATCTGTGGTCCATGCAGGATGGTAAATGGTTTTAATCTCAAATGGTATCCATCGGTGCGTTTCCATCACTCGCTTTATTTCTTCTTCAAACATATGCATGGCAGGGCAACCTGAATAAGTGGGAGTGATATAAACATACCAAGTGCCATCATGATTCTCTACTTTACGCAATACGCCCAATTCTCCTATGGTAAGCATAGGAATTTCGGGGTCGGGAATTTTGTACAATTCGTTCCAAACATTTATTTTCTCGTCACTTACCATTTGGCTCCCGGATAAGCTCTGGGCAGATATTGCATCTCGGCCAGAATATAACCCAGATGTTCTGTATGTACTCCATTGAATTTCGAAGGATTTTGCATCCAACCGGCTTCGGGCATTTGTAATGTGGCTTCGGTGAGAATTTCTTTCATTTTGCTGTCCCAGAGAGGTTTTATTGAAGCAAGGTCAACACCAATGCCTGCATCAATGAGAGTTTTATCCACATCGTCCATCATAAACAGTTCGCCTGTATATGGCCATAATTCATTTATAGCATTTTGTGATCGGCGGTGACTTTCCTCGGTGCCATCACCCAAACGAATGATCCAGGAAGAAGCATGTCTCACATGGTATTTCACTTCTTTCAAAGCTTTAGCGGCAATTCCGGCAAGTTTCTCGTCTTTGCTGTGCAACAATTTTTCGTAAAAAAACAAATCGAATAAATCGTTGATTAATTCTCTGACTATTGTAAAGGCAAAATCGCCTCTGGGAAGTTCTACCAGTTTGGTGTTAAAAAATTCGTGTTCATATCGCAGATAAGCAAGATCGTCTTCTGTACGTCCTTTTCCCTCGATTTCAGCGGCATATTGCAAAAAAAACCTTGCTTGGCCTAATTTGTCAAGAGCAATATTGGTTAAAGCCACGTCTTCTTCCAGTGTAGGTCCATTGCTGCACCATTCAGACAAGCGGTGACTCAATATCAGGTTATTGTCACCCAGACGCAAACAATATTTAAACAAAGCTTCTTTTAGATCCATAATTAAATATTTTTAGCTCCTTCGGGTACTTTGTAAAAGGTTGGATGCCTGTAAATTTTATCGTTCATCGGGTCAAAAAATATTTCGGCATCAGCAGGATTGGATGCAACAATGCATTCTGAAGGAACTACCCAGATGCTTTGATTCTCTCCTCGGCGGCAGTATAAATCGCGGGCATTTTGCAAAGCCATTTCGGCATCATAGGCATGCAAACTGCCGGCATGTTTATACGGCAAGCCGGTTTTACTTTGAATAAAAACTTCCCACAATTTTCCTTGATTATCTTGACTCATATTTCCTGTATTTATGCAACTTGTTTTTTATTTTTTTGTTTTTCAGCATAAGCCAAAGCGGCTTCCCTTACCCATGCTCCTTCTTCATGCGCCCGTTTGTGATGATCCAATCTTTCTTTATTACAAGGTCCGTTTCCTTTAACGACATTCCAAAACTCATCCCAATCGATGGGGCCAAAATCATAGTGTCCACGTTCTTCATTCCATTTCAAATGAGGATCGGGTATTTTCAATCCAATAACTTCTGCCTGCTGCACTGTTTTATCAATAAATTTTTGTCTCAATTCGTCATTGGATTCCCTTTTTATTTTCCATTTCATGGATTGTTGGCTATGGACCGATTCGCTGTCATGAGGTCCAAACATCATTAAAGCAGGCCACCACCAACGGTTGAGAGCATCCTGTGCCATAGCTTTTTGCTCCGGGGTGCCTTGGGCAAGTTTCGCCATAATCTCATATCCTTGGCGCTGGTGAAAGCTTTCTTCCATACAGATTCTGATCATGGCTCTTGAATATGGGCCATAAGATGTACGTTGAAGGGATACTTGATTGACAATGGCGGCACCATCAACCAACCATCCTATTGCCCCAATATCGGCCCAGGTTAATGTAGGGTAATTAAAAATGCTGGAATACTTAGCTTTTCCTTGATGCAATTGTTCTATAAGCTCATCGCGGCTAACACCAAGGGTTTCGCAAGCACTGTAAAGATACAAGCCATGACCGGCTTCATCCTGAATTTTAGCCAATAAAATCGCTTTAGACCGCAGACTGGGTGCACGAGTAATCCAATTGCCTTCCGGCTGCATACCAATCACTTCGGAATGAGCGTGTTGAGATATTTGTCGGATGAGGTTTTTCCTGTACTCATCAGGCATCCAATCTTTGGGCTCGATTTTAATTTCTTTTTCTATTTTTTCTTCAAATGCCTTTAATTTATCTTCCATGATCCTAATGTTTTTAATTGCTTCAAATTTACGAAAAAAAGTGTTTAGGGATATATTTTGAAATATTTGAAGTAGCAATAACGCTTAGAGTGATTTATAAAAATCATTGAAATTAAGTTTTTTTTAATTTCATTGCTAAGTTTTCCATCCATTCCAGCCAATTGAACGATAACATGGTATTATCCGTAATGTTGTTTTTCTGTGAAAGTATTAAATGAAAATCTTTTTTTGCTTGCAATATTATTCTGTAAATATCTTTTTCATTTTTTAATATCATTTGCAAGTATTTGATAAATAATAAGTCAATTTGATTTGGTGAGGATAGTTTTTTAAGAAATCTGTATAAACTTTTTATTCGAGCTTCAACAAGTTCAGATTCATATTTTTTTTCAATTGAAATTATTATTTTTTGAATCAAAAATAACCTTATCGATTCGTAATTTTCAGATTTGTATATGTATTTTTCCAGCAATTGATGTAAAGCTTGAACATTATCCCAATTTCCTGTTTTTAAATAATAATTGCATAAATTTAAGGTGATGGTAATTTTTTGACTTAACAGGTTTTTATATTTTAAAGAATTTACAATAAAATCATGGATTTTTTCAATTTTATGTAAGGAATTCTTTTCATTTTGAGGCAATAAATTTAAAAAGGATGATTCTAAGATATAAGATAAAACTTCATATCTTTCCTTTAAGCTTATATCTTTCTGATAAATAATTTTATTTAATAATTTGTTTTGTTTAAAATAAAAGAAATATTGTTCGTAAGCTTCTTTAAATCTGCCGGAATGTATATAAGTGACAATAAGATTATAAATGGAAGATAAGTAACTTTGATTTACAGAGTATTGTTTGTGCTTGTTTTTGTTTATGAGGGTGGCCATAACTTCAATTTCTTTTTTCTTAAGTTCGATGGACCTCGTAAAGTTTCCCAATAAAAATTCGGTCGAGCTTAAAAAGGAGTAGTATATAATTAAATTGTAGTGATTTAGTGTATTTTTATTAACCTTTGATATGATATCGTTAAGCGTTGATTTATAAATTTTTTCCTTTTCGTTGGTTGTTTTATTCGAGAAATAAGCTGAATATATTTTTGATTGAGCATATTTTAATAATACCCAATTTTTAATTTGTTCAATTTCATCATACAGATCTTTAAACATTTTAATATTTTGATGATGAAAAGAATATGCGGATGGCGCTATAGCGTATGAAATATTCAGGTATAATTTATGGTATATTAACAAATATTCGAAACAATGATTCTCAACAATTAGGTTGTTGACCTTTTTTAACTTTTGTAAAGCAAGATCATAAAGTGAAAGCCTGTATAATTCTTGAATTTCATCAAGCAAATCATTTATTTTCTTTTCAAGTGTCTGATTGTTTTTTTTAAGAATTTGAATAATCAAATCATAAAGTATTTTTTTTACATTATGAAGTTGGCTTTTATCAAAAGATTTGGCTTTTTTTAGAATTAAATTATAGTCATTTAAATGCAGCAGGGAAAATAATTCGGCATGACGAGTATTTGCATGCTTTGTTCGTAAGATGCGACTAATCTTTTTTTTATCTGAAGATGATAATTGATTATATAATACAATCAATTGATCTCCACTTAAATTATTCTTTTTCATTGAGGGATTAAAAATTTGATAACTATTATAGTTAATGTAAAAGTAAAGATTTTCAGAAATTTTTCAAAACTTATTATCGGTTTATAATAGTATTATGGGAAGGAATTAAATAATTGAAAATCAATTTAAAAGAATGTTTTATGGAAATGTTAACAATAGTAAAGAATTGATAAAAAAGAATTGAAGCAGGCATTTATGAGATTTAAATTTGATAAAAAAACGAATATGAAAAAACTTTACTTATTGATTTGTTTTGTTATCTCAACAACTCTATTGGCAGACTCTAAAAAAAATTCAAAAACGAATTATTTAGAACAAATAAAATTTATAAAAAACAACAATTTAATAAAAAATAATTCAAATATAAAAGCCTTTTATTTATTCAGATCTTATTCTCGGGAAATTATTATCACGAATAAAGGTCTAATTTTTCATTATTTCAATTGGAAGAAAAATCGATATGATAGAATTGATCTTGAGTTTATTAATGCTGAAATAAATGAAGAAAACTTTATAAACGCCGGGAAAACAATTCCGATATCTTATTATATGTCGAATAAAAATGTCGAAACTTTTTCAACAGAAATGCTGGTTGTAAAAAATATTTACCCTAATATAGATTGGAAATTATATTTTGATGAGGAGGGAAATTTTAAATATGATTTTGTAGTATATCCGGGAGGTGATGCAGGAAAAATTTGTTGGAGATACAAATTTGCCAATACAAAATTAAATGATAATGAGATCCTCGTAAAATCTATGGAAGCATCGCATTATGAAAATATCCCCTTGGCATATCTTAATAACAATAATGAACACATTAATGTAGAATATATTCAGAACAAGAATCATTATTTTACGTTTAAAATTGATCGAAGTTATGAAAAAGATACTTTGATTATAGACCCTGTAGTTGTTTGGGCGACAAATTATGGAGGAAGTAATACTGATATTGTGACAGATTTGGAATTTGATGGCACTTATTTGTGGGTTACCGGATATACTGCATCTGCCAATTTTCCAACACTCAATCCGGGTAGTGGATCATACTATCAGGGTTCTTTATCCGGTTCTAATGATATTTTTTTATTACAATTTGACAATATGCAAAATTTAGTATGGGCTACATTTTTGGGAGGAACAGGAAACGATCAGGCAAATGCATTGAGTCAGCAAGGCAATTATATATTTTTGACAGGTTCTACAACATCTACCAATACCTTTCCAACAGTTAATCCTGGCGGTTCCGCTTATTTTGCCGGAACAAATGGTGGTTCGACCGATGCTTTTGTATGCAGATTTAACAAAACTACAAGACAATTGGAATGGAACACATTTTATGGGGGAAATAATAATGATATTGCTTATGATGTTTTTTATGACAATTATAACATTTATGTATGTGGAAGGACATGGTCGGGTAACCTTACAACTGTGGATCCCGGAGGAGGAGCATATTTTCAAGGTACGAAAGATGACCAGTCGGATGGTTTTATATTAAAATTCGGAAACAACTTGGGTTTAAAATGGGCAACTTATTATGGTAAAGGAACATCATCAAATAATGAAGATTATTTATACAAGATTTTTTCTGATACCAGTCACAGTATGGATTGCCGGAGCTGCCACCTCTCCAAACTGGACTTTGGTTAATCCAGGAGGCGGTGCTTATTTTGACAACACACATGCCGGAGCGGCTGATTTATTGCTAAATAGATTTGACAGCAGTGGGGTGAGAACATGGGCAACATATTATGGTGGGGGTAATAGTGAAGTAGCATTATCAGTATATAAAAACGGAAACAAAATATATTTCTGCGGTAGAACACAATCCGGCGGATTTTATACAACTCCCGGAGCTTTTCAAAATTCATTGTCAGGTGGTCAAGATGCTTTTATACTTGTTTTTGATTACAATTCTGTAGCATTGCTTTATAGTACATTTATAGGTGGAACATCTAACGATGAAGCATTGGATTTAAAACCTTGGGGCAATGGAATCGCAATTGTTGGAGTAACCTCATCAAACAACTTTCCAACAATCAACCCGGGTGGAAACAATTATTTTGATAATACTTTTGGAGGGATAAGTGACGGGTTTTTAATAACCATGGATAACACTTACAATTTTACATGGTCTACATTTATTGGAGGTAATGGAGATGATGGATTAAATGCTATATATACAACAAACAATGCAATATGGTTGGGCGGTTATTCCGGAGATAACACTATTTTACAGCAAAGCATGGGTGGTACGTCATATTTACAAGCTTTCGGAGGTGGAACATATGATGGGTATTTGGTTAAATTATACGAATGCGCCAGTAATTTTCTTTCAACTTCTTACAATTCCCCATTGTGTGAGGGTTCAAACTTAAATTTAACCGCAAATACAGGTTTTTATTTTAATTGGACAGGTCCGGCAGGTTTTACCAGCACTCTTCAAAATCCTGTTATTTCTAATGTACAAACATCTCAATCCGGAAATTACATACTAGAAGTAATAGACCAAAATGGTTGTAGAGACACTGATACAGTTGTCGTAAATGTCAACCCCCTGCCAACGGTGACGGCAAGCAGCAACAGTCCGATATGCGAGGGACAGACATTAAATTTGAGTGTCAATACGACAAGTGGAGCTACATATAGTTGGAGTGGGCCGAATGGATTTACGAGCACGCAACAAAATCCATCGATTACCAATGCGACGACAACCGCAAGCGGGACATACACTGTGACGGTGACCGGGCCCAACGGATGCAGCAACAGTGGGAGTGTGAGTGTGACAGTCAACCCCTTGCCAACGGTGACGGCAAGCAGCAACAGTCCGATATGCGAGGGACAGACATTAAATTTGAGCGTCAATACGACAAGTGGAGCTACATATAGTTGGAGCGGGCCGAATGGATTTACGAGCACGCAACAAAATCCATCGATTGCCAATGCGACGACAACCGCAAGCGGGATATACACTGTGACGGTGACCGGGCCCAACGGATGCAGCAACAGTGGGAGTGTGAGCGTGACAGTCAACCCCTTGCCAACGGTGACGGCAAGCAGCAACAGTCCGATATGCGAGGGACAGACATTAAATTTGAGTGTCAATACGACAAGTGGAGCTACATATAGTTGGAGTGGGCCGAATGGATTTACGAGCACGCAACAAAATCCATCGATTACCAATGCGACGACAACCGCAAGCGGGACATACACTGTGACGGTGACCGGAGCCAACGGATGCAGCAACAGTGGGAGTGTGAGTGTGACAGTCAACCCCTTGCCAACGGTGACGGCAAGCAGCAACAGTCCGATATGCGAGGGACAGACATTAAATTTGAGCGTCAATACGACAAGTGGAGCTACATATAGTTGGAACGGGCCGAATGGATTTACGAGCACGCAACAAAATCCATCGATTGCCAATGCGACGACAACCGCAAGCGGGACATACACTGTGACGGTGACCGGGCCCAACGGATGCAGCAACAGTGGGAGTGTGAGCGTGACAGTCAACCCCTTGCCAACGGTGACGGCAAGCAGCAACAGTCCGATATGTGAGGGGCAGACATTAAATTTGAGCGTCAATACGACAAGTGGAGCTACATATAGTTGGAGCGGGCCGAATGGATTTACGAGCACGCAACAAAATCCATCGATTGCCAATGCGACGACAACCGCAAGCGGGACATACACTGTGACTGTGACCGGGCCCAACGGGTGTAGCAATAGTGGGAGTGTGAGCGTGACAGTCAACCCCCTGCCAACGGTGACGGCAAGCAGCAACAGTCCGATATGCGAGGGACAGACATTAAATTTGAGTGTCAATACGACAAGCGGGGCTACATATAGTTGGAGTGGGCCGAATGGCTTTACGAGCACGCAGCAGAATCCGACGATTACCAATGCAACGACAAACGCAAGTGGGACATACACTGTGATGGTGACCGGGCCCAACGGATGTAGCAATAGTGGGAGTGTTAATGTAATTATAAATCCGAAACCTGTGATTACAATAACACCTGATACCGTAATATGTGAAGGAGACACAATAACATTGACAGCAGGAGGGGGGATGAGTTATCTTTGGAATAATGGTTCAACCACGTCGTCAATAACAGTAAGCCCCGGCACAACTACTACTTATCAAGTTGTTGTGACCAATGCTGCAGGATGTCAAGATAGTGCTGAGGTTGTCGTTACAGTAAATCCACCTCCTATTGCTCAAATATCCGGCGACAATGAGATATGTCAAGGAGAAAAAACAAAATTGACGGCATCAGGTGGTAACAGTTATTTGTGGAATAATGGCAATACTTCATCGATCATTGAAGTCAGCCCGACACAAACGACAACATATCAGGTTATTGTCAGTTCCGGAAATTGTAAAGATACAGCGGTGATCACTATCGTGGTGCATAGTTTACCCATAATAAAAGCCGGTAATGATACAACTATCAATCAATATGGAGAGGCATATTTATGGGCTGACGGAGGAGTATACTATAGCTGGGATCCGACAATCGGTTTAAGTTGTGACACTTGCAAAGAAACAGTAGCACGTCCGGAACAAACTACACAGTATTGTGTAACGGTAACAGACAGCAATGGGTGTGAGAATAAATCTTGTGTTTTAGTAATTGTTGAGTATGAATGTGGTGAAATTTTTGTTCCTAATGTATTTAGCCCAAATGGAGATGGTTCTAATGATTATTTGTTTGTTTATGGAAATTGCATCAAAGATTTCTTGTGGGAGATTTATAATCGTTGGGGAGAAAGAGTCTTTTTGACCAATAACCCACAACAATCATGGGATGGTACATATAGAGGACAATCGGTTAATGGGGGTGTATATCATTATCGATTAAAGGTTGTATTAAAGAATGATCAAATAATAGAAAAAAAAGGCACTATTACCTTAGTAAAATAATTTAAATAAATTAATCATGAAAAAATATTTACTTGCTTCTTGTTTAATTACGCTTACGGCGGCTTTTGCTCAAGACGTGCATTTTTCACAAATGAATTATTCGCCTATACAGGTTAATCCTGCGTTAGTGGGGGCCGATCATGAGTTGCAAGCCATAGCATTGTATCGGTCTCAATGGCAAAGTATATCCTATCCTTTCAAGACCATCAATGCATCGTTTGATATGCGCTTAAACAACAGGCGAAATAAAAAAGGTTTTTTTGCAGGAGGATTGCAATTTTTTAGCGATCAGGCAGGAGAGGTAAAAGTGAGTGCCACGAATATTTCCCTTTCATTTGGCTATCATGTGAAGATTGGCGAAGGACAAACACTTGGAGGCGCCTTGTTGGGGGCCTATCATCAAAACAGCATCAATTACGATGATGCCCGTTGGGGTTCGCAATACAATGGGTTGAAATGGGATGGTACACTCCCATCCAACGAATTTGTGAGCAACTCGTCTTTTGGATTTTTTGATGCAGGAGTGGGGGTAGTATACAATTACAAAAAACACGACACATATAAAATAGGCGGGGATCAACAATGGTTTTCGGCAGGTGTGGCGATGTATCATTTAAATCGGGCAAAGTATGGATTTATAGATTTAAGCAATGACAAACTATACAGCCGGATATCGATATTTGCGAGGGGGTTGGTGGGAATAGGCAATAGTAAATTTTCGGCAGCGCCATCGGTATTTTATCAAATGCAGGGACCTGCGAGGGAGTTATTAATGGGGACATACATAAGATATCAATTTCAAGAGGGGTCGAAATATACGGGTTTGAAGGATGCCATAGCATTCGGACCCGGGATATTTTACAGGAATAAAGATGCGGTTGTGTTTAAGTTTTTGTTGGAGTGGAGTAACTATGCACTGGGATTTGCGTATGATCTGAATACGTCATCGTTGCAGCAGGCATCAAAAGGCAGGGGTGGTTTCGAGGTTATGCTTCGTTTTGTTTATCCTTCTCCTTTTGGAGGCGCCATGAATAAATCCAGAATTTAAAATTCTAAGTTAAAAATTCTATATCACCCGTTGTTTTTAAACAATTCTTTGATAGATCCGATGGAGCTCAAGACGCCTGTTGCTTCATAGGGTATGTAAACGGTTTTGTTGTCTTGTCCGCTTACCATGTCTTTAAGGGTGTCAATGTAGCGGATGGCAATCAGATATTGCACAGGGTCGCCTTTTGTGCTCGCTATGGCCTGGGATATTTTTGCAATGGCTGCTGCTTCAGCTTCGGCAACACGAATAATGGCTTCGGCTTCACCTTCGGCTTTAAGAATACGGGCTCGTTTGTCTCCCTCGGCACGATTGATTTCAGCAGCTTTTAATCCTTCTGCTTCTAACACCTGGGCGGCTTTTAGCCCCTCGGCTTCAAGAATACGGGCTCGTTTATCACGTTCGGCACGCATTTGTTTCTCCATGGCATCGCGAATATCGTGTGGCGGATTGATATCTTGCAGTTCAACTCTGTTTACTTTTACACCCCATTTATGTGTGGCCTCGTCCAATACAGCCCTCAACTTGCCATTGATGACATCCCTGGAGCTAAGTGTTTCGTCCAAATCCATTTCGCCTATGACATTTCTCAAAGTAGTTTGGGTCAATTTCTCAATTGCGTCGGGTAGGTTTGAAATTTCATATACGGCTTTGATGGGGTCTATGATTTGGAAATAGAGAATGGCATTGATTTCTGTTACAACATTGTCTTTTGTGATTACATTTTGCTTAGGAAAATCATATACCGTTTCTCTTAAATCGATGCGTGAGATCGCTTTACGGATCACCATCAATCTGCCTCCGGGTCCTTCTACGGTATATCTCCACATGATTTGCCTGGGTTTGTCGATGATAGGAATGATTAGATTTATCCCTGAATTGAGTACACGGTGAAATTTTCCCAATCTTTCGATGACCATGGTCTCGGATTGTTGCACAATCACAATTCCTTTAAGAATTAATATCACTACAAAGAAGGCAATTAAAATGGCTATGTATGTTCCCATAATTTTATGTATTTATTGTTTCTTTTTGACGATTAAAATGGTGGAATCAACCTTTTCCACTATAATTTTCGAACCTTTTTCAATAATCTCGTCGTTTGACGATTTAGCTTTCCAATCATCCCCCATCACCAGCACCCGGCCGGTATTGTTCAAATTGTCAATGGTTTCGGTTACTATACCTTCGGCACCAATGAGGGCTTCGCTATTGGTTTTTATCTCAGGATTTTTGTTGAACCATAATTTCAATGCAATAGGTCTGATTATTAGAAATAAAAATAAACCTGTCACAGAGAAGATGACCAATTGCATGGTCAGAGTGAGGTCAAATGCATAGGCAAATATGGATGTGACAAAACAAGCTACAGATAGTGACAAAGCCACCAATGTAGGGATAAAAAGCTCAATAATAAGCAGAATAGATCCGATGATTGCCCAATACTCCCAGGTCATTATTTTTTTTACGAAAATAAACAATTTAACTTAAATTCAAGAAAAAAATTTGATATTGCGCGAATCGTCCGAATGATATGCGAACAAAGAACAACCTTTCAAGGATTTGTTTGCCCATAGAGAATAAACATTTATTTGCATCAACCGGAGAAAAAAATGTTAACGAAACAAGTACATTTTTCCGAAACCTTTGGTAAAATATTGATCAGCCGATGAATTTCTCAATTCAATAGATTG
This sequence comes from Vicingaceae bacterium, assembly GCA_026003395.1. Taxonomy (NCBI): domain Bacteria; kingdom Pseudomonadati; phylum Bacteroidota; class Flavobacteriia; order Flavobacteriales; family Vicingaceae; species Vicingaceae bacterium. Next base: position 17,599 of record BPHE01000021.1, on the reverse strand, counting down.
TCCGTTGAGTTGAGTAATAACACGGTAGAGGTATACTCCATTGGCAAGGCGGTCTCCGAATTGGTCTGTGCCATCCCAAGCAAATTCGGTAATATTTCGACCGATTCTGATCGGTCCCAATTCCTCTTTATCTATTTCTCTTACAACTTTTCCGGTAATGGTGAGAATTTGAATTTTAAACACATCCGGAATTTCACTGCCGGTCAATACAAAAACAAATCGTGTCGATGTGCTGAATGGGTTGGGATAATTCAATACTTGTGTGATGGTGGGCTTGTTGATCACTTCAAAATTGATGGTATAATCGGCAGAACCTGCTTTATTATTGCTTTTATCGGCGGCTTGAACTCTCAATGTGTAAATACCGTCCTGATCAAATCTTGCGGGCCAAGTAATTTTTGCTTTGTTTTTGGGTGGATTGCCGGGTGTAAATTGCATGATCTCACTTCCATTGGAGTTTCTGAAATAAATTCTTTGAAAACTTGTGCTCCCCGGTTTCTTCAAATAAATCTCAAAAGCCGATGTGTCGTCAAGTGCCAGAAAAGGGTTCTCGTCTTTCAGAGTGATTTCTATAGTAGGTTTTGCAGATACAATATCGCCATCCAGAATCCTTATACCGTCAAAAGTGACATCAAGTAAGGGATTTTGTCTATCGGTATTAACATAAAAGGGTATCTCACCATAATTGTTAAAGAGGTATTGTTCGGGCTGGTCGTAATTTGGATTTACCATAATGAGTAGTTTGTTTGCAAACGGATAGCCATAGGTGTTCCATTCTACAGAACTGATCAATATGCTGTCGGCAGGTAATGGTTTTTGTCTTGGATAAGGAATTGCGTGAATTTGATTATTTCTGTCCAATATTTTATAATTAATCAATAAGCTGTCCATATCGAACTCACTAATGTTTTTGACTGCCACGGAGCATTTCATGATTTCTCCTTCTTGAAGGGTGTCTTTGTGAAAAGTAAAATAGATATTAGGTGCCAAAGCCGCTTCGGGCACAGGTTCGTAGGTTATCATCCAATAGTCGAGTTGAGGCGCGGTTTTGTATAAATCATCTTTAAAATAAGCTTCAAGTTTGAGATAAGGATATTGTTGGGCATTGATCCAACTGTTAAGTTCCATTTTAACGTCATTTGCGTAGAGTTGCGAGAGCAAAGTAGTTTCATTCATACTTGCGTCAATGCCGATAATTTTGATGAGTATGCTGTCGGAAACAGAAGATTCGGTAGAGTGGAAATCAATAAACAAAGAATCCCAACGGGCGGCCATTCCGATCAGTTCTGATTTCATCAAACCAAAACCGGCCTTGCCGGCAATAGGGGTCTGTAGGGTGATGGTATCATATTTGGTTTGACCGATAATTTCTATGGTGGATGCATTGTTGCCTTTTTGCGTGAAGAAGATATACGGCAAAGAGTCATTGGCAGGTTGTATCTTTGTGGCTCCCAAATTGACCAATGCTTGTTTGATCGATGGATCAATGGCATCCCATTGTGAAAACAAAGGATTGAAAACCGAATATACCAACAAATAATTTCCGTTGGGCACGGCATTGTTGATCATATCACGCATGGCTAACATTTGTGCGGCGTCGAAAACCCTGAAGATGAAATATTTTTCCACTCTTGCCCGGCATTGGTTACATCCATTGTTTGCATTGCCAAATTGGTGATTGGCATTTTCCATAATACATGAACCACATGGATTCGGATCGCCGGGTTTGCAGGCATAAGTGCCCCATGCCGTTAGATCGAGAGAATCAATTACTGCTACATGAATAGATGGTGGAAATCCGCAAACGGCGTAATCTTGCAATTCGAAATCTATTTTCCACAAGATATTGTATAGAGCAGAAAAAGTCGTAGGATTGCCTATGTTTTGACAATAAAGATTTCTTACCGTATTGAAAAATTCAAATTTACGTTGTGTTCGGTTGTAATTTAGATAAGTAAATTGATTGTTTTTAAATTGAAAGAAATGGTCCTGACTCCACCCCCTTTTTCCGGGAATATATTGAAATGAAAATTCCTTCCAGATATATTCACCAAAATACACCGAATCGGGACTGACTCTCCAGAAATACACCTGGCTGTCGGGCATATTTTGCAATAACGAAGGTTTCCATTCGATAATGCCACCTATGGAGGCCACTTTATAGGTTTGTTTAAGAGGGCTGTCATAGGTGTCGGTAGTATCCAATTCAAATACATACATTCGATTTTGTTCGAAAGGATTTCCGGTTGAGGCAATCAATTTAATGCCTTGATTGGGAACTATGGCATAGTTATATGGATAAACGGGATGAATCAACCCCGACCGAATTTCTTTTGGCAGTAAAATATAATTGTTGGTTTCATCCAGTTCGGGAATTAAATTGGAGCCGTCAACGGAAATTTCGAAATAATTTAACCCCACTCCATAAACAAAATCTGTGGGAAGTTTCAGTGAAAACGTATCTTTGAAATAGGGTGCCGGAATTGTTTGCACATACACGGTGTCGGGTTTGGCCTGGTTGGGGAACTTTCTTTTGATTTCAATAGTCAACGGTTGGTTGATGGCTTTTCCAAGGTTTGTGATAATAATGTTGATGGTGAACGAATCGGTTTCGGTGGATAAGAGCTCCGGAGTAAAATAAACTCTATCGGCACTTATCATATAGTCGGGCAGGTCCGGACTTGCTATGACCAGACCGGGGTCACCATGTAAAATCATGCCCCAAGCAACGGCACGTCGATATTTGTCGTTGCTGTTGATGATTTGTTGGGTGAGGATATCTTCCTTGATGCAAACTCCTATGGGTTTTCCATAGTTTTTTCGTCCCAATTGCATAAAAAGTTCATAACTGTAATCAAAAAGATAAGAAGTCAAACCGAGATCGACAGTCGATAAAAACCCGATAACCCCTTCATTTGGGATCAAAGTATATTGTTCACTGATACTGCCCGAGGAAGATAAGAAAATATCTCCGGTATAACAGGCATTTCCTACCAAAAAGGGATATTTGCCGGAATTGTCCCAGGTGGACGGGTCGTCTATATTTTGGTCAAAGCCGCCACCGGCAGATCCGTGCCCAAAGAATGTCATAATGGAAGCGCCCTTTTTGATTAGCTGTTTGATGGAATCGGCAAGGGAGGTTTGTATGGGGACACTCACAGTTTTTTGAAAAGTGGTGACGTGTCCGCCAAAGGAAGTATCTTCCAGTATCAGGCGAAACGCATTAAGATACGTTAAAAACCAATTGGATTGATTGATGTCGGTGCCACCGGCAAAATGGAGGATGTTTTTTTTCCACTCTTCGTTAGGGGCGGTTGCTTCATACTGCATCACTTTGTTGAGGTAATCATTGACATGTTGTGGGGTGGATGCTGCAAGACGTCCGGTAGCCATGACCGGTTGCCAGGGCTGACCACCGAGTCCTGAAGTGAGACGAATGTCCGAACCGGGATATCCATAAGTAGGAATCAGACATTTATGAAAGTTTGTAGCATTATTCCGGAAGTCGTTGTATTTTATGCCTTTACCCAACAAAAACAGATAAGCAGGATTTCCCCATTGACTTTTCAAATGATTGGCAAAAAAACGTATGGATAAGGGGTGCTTTTTAATTCCATAGGCGTACTGATCATAAAGTTCATCTATGTTGCACAATAAAGTATTGTAACCGGACAGAGATCTATAGGCAGCATAGTTTTGTGCTTCATTCCAAAGTGCAGAGTGGGAAATAATCACGTATGCCGAATCGATGGCCGGGACAATATAATTTGTAAAATAACCATTGTTGCCAACAGGATAGAGTGTGCTCACATATTGAATATTGCCGTCAGGGCAGACAAACAGTTTTTTACGGTTTCCGGCATTTGGAACCAAAAATTGTAAATTGCTGCCATTTACTTGCGAAGCAATTCTTTTGGCATTTGTGATGTCCCAAACAATGGCTTGTGTGCCTGTAAAGTTGGATATATTGACAAAGCTTTTGCTCATGAAAGGATGGTCGTCTACTTCAATGGTAAGGGGATAGCCAAAAAACGTGGGTATAAAAGGATATTGTAAGGTAAAATAGGTCAGGGCTATATAATCTACATAATTGGGATATTGGGTTGAAAGATCTCCCACGCTTTGCATACGGAGCGTGGTAGTAAGATTGTTGAGAGATGAAGCAGATACACTAAATTTCTTTTTTATCAAACGGTAACCTTCAAAGATTGTATCCAACATCAAAGGGAAACCATTGCCAAAATATACTTTGGTGTGATGGTCGGGGTTCAACTGAGCATAATCCGATTGCCCCGTAAATGCTATTTCTGCTATTGCGGCAGGACCCGAAGTATAGGGATATTCAGTGGGAATGTTATAGTCGGCTTGCGCATTTTTGTTGATGGCATAGGCAAAAAAACCTTCGCTACTGACAAATTCAGGATCGGTCGAACCAAAATCGTCGGTTTCTCCGGGATAAAATGTTTGAGTAAGAAAAAACACCACCGTACGCCAAACATAGTTTTCAGGAGTATAGGCGGAAAAATTAAGGTCCGTTTCGGGTTGTACCCTTAAATGATTGATTTGGTTGTCCCAGGTGAGAAAATAATAAGCAGTGTCGGTAAACAAGCTATAGTACGGATTGGGTGATACTTTTTTATTTCCGTAAAGAAGTGTGTCAAAAAGTCCATTCCGGTTTTCTGCATAAAATTCAATAAAATCAATTCCATTAAACACATTGTCGGATTCACCTTCGATGTACAACGGTATTTCGTTGCCGTAGGCGTACATTTTAAAATTTTTCGGATTCACCTGAGTCAGGTCAATGCCGGCATTGGCGAGTGTGGTTGAATCGATCCTGTAAATTCCGTCGTTGATAACGGGAATTTTAAAGTAGCGTAAATTATAATCAATCCAGGCATGTGTGTTTTGCGAAAAACTATTTGCGGCAAAAAAAAGCCAACCGGAAACAAATGCCAACAATTTAAAAACCGTTATGTTATTTTTCAGTGGATTTAGCATTTTTATGAAGGTTTACGGTTAAAGAAACCACATGTGAATATAGAGCAATGGAGAGGTTGCCAATGTCGGTGTATGCATAATCCAGGATGAAAAGGTTTTTGATGTTAACGCCAAGACCTAAATTTGGCTGGAAGTTTAGACGTTTGAAATTGTAAATGTCTTTTACATATTGAAAATTCATCACACCGGCACGAAGAAAAACAATTTTTTTGTAGTCACAAGCAAAACCCATCCGTGGATCAATACTTATGGGGTCACTCTTAATCAGCGTGTTTCGCATTTTATCAAAGGTCAATTCGAAATTTACTTCGGGCAAGAATCCGAATTTTTTTCCTGCATCGAAATAAAATTGACGGGAGGCACCGAGGATTAATTTGGGTAATGTAATTTCCAGGCCATTTTGGGGAATTTCGTTGCCGGTTATGGTGAAAATGTCTTTTTCTTCTTGAGTCAATGTATATGTCCATGCATTGAAAGTAGAAGTTATATCCCTTGCTACGGCAGCAAATTTCCATCGGTTGTGAGAATAAGAAACGGCAGCATCCAAACCAAATCCCCAGGCATGGGCAAATTCTCCCACACGACGGTAGATAACCTTGACATTACCGCCGGCTGACAATCCTGTAATCTTTAATTTACGTGCATAACTAAGAAAAAAAGCATAATCGGCTATGGAAAAAGATTGGATGTTGTCAAAGTTGATGTTTCCATTGGCATCAATCAAATAAAGTGTGTTGGGGATATCGTCGACCCCAAAGCGCATGATGCCCAAGCCAAGAGCTGCAGATGTGTCGTGAGGGATAACTACCGATCCGAAATCATATTTGGCAATTCCGGCAAAATATTCGGAGTGCATCAACGAAAGTTGTGCATCTGATTTGACATGCAACATGCCGGCAGGGTTCCAATAAATGGAAAAAGCGTCGGAGGTATTGACTATTGCAGCATTTCCTTTGCCAAGAGCTTCTGCACCAACACCAATGGATAGAAACTCATTGCTGTATTTTCTGATGGTTTGTGCAGATAAAGAAACTGTAAACCCGACAACCAGCAATAATATGAAAAAAAGCTCTTTCATCCAATACATTTAAACCAACGAAATTACGGTTTTTTTATTATGACTGCAAAAATGTTCACAAGGATGTATGGATGACTATTTTTTCTATCCAAATCAAAAATAATCAAAGTTTTTTGAAAAATTTTTTAATTCTTAAAAATGAGGTAATTTCGCTGCAATGATAAGAAAAGCCAACGGATAAACTATGTTGAACCTGCCCAACATACTGACCGCCATCAATCTATGGGCCGGTATAATGGCTGTGTTTTTAATATCGCATGGTTTGTTTTTAGATGCATTTTATTGGACTTGCTTGTCTTTGGCTGCAGATTTTTTCGATGGTTTTGCGGCAAGAAAATTAAACATCACAACATCCATTGGAAAAGAGCTCGATTCGCTCGCCGATGTCATTTCTTTCGGCTTAGTACCCGGATTGTTGATGTTTCAATTTATATCTCTTTTGTTGGGAGTATACCTATTGCCCATTCATGAGCGGAGTTTTTCAGCCAATGTATTGACACAGAGCGGTTGGCTGATAACGATATTCTCGGCATTCAGATTGGCCAAATTTAATTTGGATAACACTCAAACTACATCATTCAAGGGCATGCCCACCCCGGCAAACACAATATTGATTTATTCCTTGGTGTTGTTTTTGAATGAGGAATTGGGCTACAACAGGGCCGATTTGATCAATTTTGCCGAACGTTCAGATGTTTTGCCTTTTTATCTGCATCCGGCCTGGTATGTGTTGATAAGTTGCGCATTGGCTTATTTTCTGGTTTCGGACATGCGTTTGATGGCACTTAAATTTAATGACAAAGACGGTATCAACAATTATCGCTATTTGATGATTGGTTGTGCATCGGTATTTTTAGGCATTGGGTTGATTTCAGGATTTTTATTCGGAAGTTTATTGTTGTTAATGATTTTCTACGTTATTTTGTCGTTGTATATTTATCAAATAAAGCGGTTATGAAATTTTTGGTTTCAGTAAAAGTTATGCCACACAAGGCGTTGCTTGATCCACAAGGTAAAGCTGTATTGCAAGGTTTGCAAAATCTTGGATTGACACAAACTACCGACGTAAGGATCGGTAAAAATATTGAACTTACTATCGAGGCAACTGATGAAAATCAAGCTTTGGCCGTTGCCGGTGAAGCTGCAAAAAAACTTTTGGCAAACCCGGTGATGGAGTATTATGAATTGGAAATAAAACAACTTACGGAAACACATTAAGATAAGTTGAAAGAAAGTTTGACCGGGAAATATAAATATCCGCGCATTGCCACTATATCGGCGATATTACCTTTGGTCGTTTTAATCTATTTTCTTTTTGTCAATGTGAAAATTTTTGGGGACAATGCCCTGGGTGGCAGCAATCAGTGGGCATTGTTGATGGGTGCAATGATCGGGGCTATAGTAGCTGTATGGCAAGGAGTTCCATGGAAACGATTATATGAAGGAATATTACACTCTTTGCATTCATCATTAGGGGCAATATTGATATTGTTGTTGATAGGAGGTCTTTCAGGTATTTGGATGGTTAGCGGCATCGTCCCAACGATGGTCTATTACGGATTGAAAATACTTTCTCCCGGTTATTTTTTGCCTGCCGCCTGCATTGTTTGTTGCATTGTTTCTTTATCGACAGGAAGTTCATGGAGTACGGTGGCCACAGTGGGTCTTGCATTGCTTGGCATCGGAAAAGCCATGGGGTTTTCGGAAGGTATCATAGCCGGGGCAATTATTTCCGGTGCATATTTCGGGGACAAAATGTCTCCTTTGAGCGATACAACCAACTTGGCTCCGGCCATGGCCGGTACCGGACTTTTTACCCACATACGTTATATGACCTATACCACTATTCCCAGCATTGTGATTTCGATCTTGCTTTTTTTAATCATAGGGCTGAATTATACTGTATCCGGTGATGTGTTGACTTCGGTAAACACTTTGGAACAAGAAATTCAAAGCATTTTTTTTATTTCACCATGGTTGTTATTGGTTCCTGTCGTTGTCATCATTTTAATACTAAAAAAAATGCCGGCATTTCCTGCATTGTTTGCAGGTATCGTCCTGGCCATTATTCCTGCCATATTTCAAAATGATGTTATTGCAGGGATAGCCGGTGATCCCCATCCAGGATTTTACGATTTTTACAAAGCCATAGTCAAATCCATTACCGAAAGCGTTACCATCCCGTCGGAAGATCCGGTTGTTGCGGGTTTGCTTTCTACAAAGGGAATGAACGGAATGTTGAATACCATTTGGTTGATAATTTGTGCCATGACATTTGGGGGGGTAATGGAATCTTCGGGATTTTTGATTGTGATTACCGAAAAAATTATTGCCTTGGCCAAAAGTGTTTTTTCTTTATTTTTTTCCACAGTAATCACCTGTTTTTTCTTTAATTTGGTAACAGCCGACCAATATCTTGCCATTGTCGTGCCCGGAAAAATGTTTGAACCGATTTACCGTAGACGAGGATTGGCTCCTGAAAATTTGAGCCGTACATTGGAAGATAGCGGAACCGTCACTTCCGTTTTAATTCCCTGGAACACATGTGGTGCTACCCAGGCATCTGTGTTGGGAGTGGCCACAGGCACCTATTGGATGTATTGTTTTTTTAATTTGATAAGTCCTGTTATGACACTTATATTTGCTTTGTTCAACATTAAAATTCGTTATCTTGATGATCAAGCCGAAAATTGAAATAGTTTTTATTCTTGTGTTTTGTCGAATCTTCAGTATTTTGTCCATACAGGCACAGAACAACAATCTGGAGGACATACGGCTTTATCACGATGTATATGAACCCAACCTTGTAATAGACAGTGTGTATGGTATAGTGATGTATGAAAAATATAATCCCTATATGGGGGGTGATTCTGTAAGGCATTGTCGCGGATATGCCTGTACCGGTTTTGTTGAGGATTATTATTCAAACGGTCAATTGTTGCACAAGGGATTTTATGCCGACGGCAAGTTGAAATATTACACCAATTACTATCCTGACGGGAAAATAGAAAGAGAATTCCGGGCAATTGACGAAATTCGTCAGAAACTTAAATTGTATCATCCGAATGGAGCCGTTAAATCAGAGATTGAATACCGCAATGGCAATCCCGTAAAGTGGAAGGACTATTATGCCGATGGGCAACCGGAATTTTATGAAGAGTTAGATAAAAAGGGCGAGTACTACATAATAAAACAGCAATGGTATCCAAACGGTCAATTGCAATCGGAATTGATATTAACCGATAAAAAGAAACTCTATTATACACAAAAAGAATTCGATCAAAATGGTCAACTTACTATGGAGGGCACTTTAGCTTATTCGAAAAACATATTCGATTATGTAAAAATGGGCACCTGGAAATATTACCGGGATGGACAACTTGTCAAAGAAGAAACCTATGCTTCCGGGAAGGTTGTAAATACCAAGACATATTAAACAATTTAGCCGGACAAAGGTTTTGTTTATTCCTATTATACTTTTTTTAAGAATATCATTGTTGCCAAACAACTACAATAGTGTTTTTTATGATTTTTGCCGACAATTAAAAATAAACATTCCTTGAAGAAATGGACTCCACATATAATGTTGCTGTCGGCAAATCTTATTTACGCCATCAATTATTCGGTGGCAAAAGATGTAATGCCTGACTTTATTCGCCCGTTTGGCTTTATATTTCTGAGAGTTTCGGTGGCAACTGTTTGTTTTTGGATATTAAGTTTGGGCGTAAAAGAAAAAGTTGAGAAAAAAGATTTTAAATTGCTGTTTTGGGGAGGAATTACCGGCGTAGCCATCAATCAATTGTTTTTCTTTGCAGGTTTAAACCTGACAAGTCCAATCAATGCTTCCGTTCTGATGATTTTTACTCCGGTATTGGTGTTGATTTTTTCTGCTTTAATAAGAAAAACATCAATAAGTGCGCGGAAAATAACAGGTATCATTCTTGGCTTTGTTGGTGCAGGTGGGCTTATATTGAATTCGTCAAAATCTACTTTGTCGGTCAGCAATCCTTGGGGTGATTTGATGATATTTTTGAATGCTGCCAGTTATGCCGTATTTTTGGTAATTACACGTCCGTTGATGATAAAATACCATCCTTTGACTGTGGTGAAATGGGTTTTCTTGTTTGGGTTGATTCCTGTTTCAATAGCAGGATGGAGGGAGTTCGGTATGATTCAATGGCATAGCATGCCATCAGTCATTTTGGCAGAGACTGTGTTTGTAGTGTTGGGCACAACTGTGCTGGCCTATTTCTTAAACTTAACGGCGTTGAGGTATGTAAGTTCTTCGGTAGTTGCGGTATATATTTATTCACAACCATTATTGGCCGGATGGATAGCCGTGACTATGGGCAAAGATTTTCTTACAATATCAAAAATCCTTTTGGGATTGATTGTCATAACAGGAGTTGTTCTCGCAACCGGTTCATTCAATAAAGCAACAGATTGATAAAGATTTTCTTGTTAATGAAATGTTAAAAAGGGAAAAAGGCAATTGTACAGTATTTAATTTTACATTGTTAAGCTTAAAGACGATTTTAGATAGAGATAGGTTTTAAAAGGTTTAATAATTTGGCAGCGGGGCAATTTGCCCCGTTTTTTCTTGACTTTGACACTTTCTAATGTTAAGTAATTGATAATCAGCAATCATTATTTTTTGCTGTGCACTACATTTCTATTCCTGTATGTATTTTTCCATCTCTTTTATCTCAATAACATCTTTCTCTATCTCTTTTATTCCAAGTGTTTTCAGTATTTTTTTGCCTGTATCGTTGATATTCCCTTTCAAGTAATACATCCCTCCGTTTTTCTTATCTTTTATCTCTGATACTTCCATGCTCCTTATCCCTTCTTTTATCGCTCCGTAACTCTCGCCTGTCTTTATCCTGATGTAATTCAAAAATAAATAACTCACAAAACACATCGCTACATGACCTCTTATTCTCTTCGGCGTCCAATGATATATCGGGCGTATCATCATCTCGCTCTTCATCGCCCTGAAAAAATGCTCCACTTCAAATAATTCATGATATCGCTTTATCGCTTCTTCCGCAGGTATTTCGCTGTTCGTGGCTATTGCTTTCCATCCGTCATACCTGGCCATCTTTTCTGCTTTCTCTTTATCTATCGCATAATTTATCTCTTCGCTGCCTTCTGACTTTATCCATTTCAATCCTTTGCCCCGCTTCATTTTTTGCTTTAATTGGGCAATGTTTTCTACCAATGCCTGTGCTTCTCTCATCTCTTCTTCCCGTTTCTTTTTGTCTCGTGCCGCACGACGCTCGCTGTATGTCGCTATGATTCGCTTGCCGCCTTCTTCTATTTCTTTCCACAACACCTTTTCTTCAATTTCTCCATCCTCTCTTTTCTCTTTTATTTCCAACGCTTTGTAATCTTCTTGATGGCTTTCTATTAGCTTTTCAACCACTTTTTCCGTCAAGCGTTTGAGCGGCTCACCAATGATGTATTCCACACCTTCAAATTTTTTCAACATCTCAATGTTCTGCTTGCTCATCATTCCGCTGTCTGCCACTACTACCATCCGGCTCACGCCATACTTGTTTTTCATATCTTCTATTGCCTTCTCCATCGTGTGTCCTTCAAATTGATTGCCTTCATAAATGTGATATGTTAAAGGATTCCGCAAACCATCCACCAACACGCCCAATACAATTTGCGTTTTGTGCGGACGATGATCCTTGCTATACCCCTTCTTGCGAAGTTCGTCTTCTTGCTCGCTCTCAAAATACAAGGTCGTTACATCATAAAACACCACTTCCAATTCGTCGCTGAATAAGTTTCTTTGCACCTTAAACAAATGCTCTTTCAACGCATCTTCGTTGTCTGCCAAGACATCTAATGTCCTGTAAAAATGCTGCAAAGCATGTGTTTGTTTTTGAGTATGCGGAATGTGTTGTAAATACTCGGTTTGACGATGATATGAAGCCAATTTGCTGCAGGGCATCAGCATGCGGTCGGCTACCATCAGTTCCAAAATGTCAGTAATAGAGAATTGTGTTTTAGAAGATGTTTGGATAGAAGCGAGAAATTTATCTAATTGAAAAACTTTGAACAGACAGCGAATAATGGCGATGATGCCGTATTGAAGCCGTGCTGTCTCTTGGATGTGATGAATAGAGACGTTTTCAAGTTCGGCAGGCATTGGAATGCCTTTGATTTGGCAGATGCGGGCGATGAGGGCAACAAATTTTTGGACATCAATGTCCTCTACTTTGCCAAGTGTAAGAAGGGTTTTGTGTCGAGGTGTAGAGTTTTTGTTGGGGCGATAGCTTTCAACGATACGGATGTAAGTGCCTTGGGGTTTTTTATCGAACTTGAAGAATGCCATAATTGTTTCGGACTAAGTTATTTTATTTACAAAGATGATAAAAATTTTTTAAGTTTTGTATAACAATTAATTGTTAAAAATTATTTTTAATATTTTTTAACATAATTCGCACTACAAATAATTTGAAAAAGGAATTAATAAAAACTTAAAACGCCAAAAAATCAAGGAATTAAGAAATTGAACGGTTTAAAAAACCATCTGAAAGTGTCAAAGTCAAGAGGTTTAATAATTTGGCAGCGGGGCAATTTGCCCCGTTTTTTTATTCAATTTTTACGAATTTGAAATTTCCGAAAATAGCCGGGTTATTAAGATTTTGATAGGTAATAAAATAAACTCCGGAAGGAACAGATGAGAGGTCGATCAATGCCTGTCCATAATTCAGCTGTATTTCCTTGATCATTTGTCCGGATATCGATAATATTTTCAGATGATATTGTCCGTTGGCCGGCAGCATAATATTGAGATAATTTCGGCAAGGGTTAGGGAAAAGATAAAAATCATTGTCTTGGGGAATGTATTTTTCTGATGAGGTTAAATCTCCCGGCAAATGACATTCACCGGGCAAATGCATATCTATCCATGTCAGGCGTTTAATGATCCAGTTTTTCAGATAATTAATTTCGTCTTGATAGGTTTGACCGACGTAATTGTTGGGCCAGACATAAGTGCCTAATCGAGGCCAGCGATAAAATTCACGTTCTATGGCCGGACCTAAAACATTGATGGCAGAATCTATCAAGCCCAAAACACTGTCTGTATGCAGCACTGAATTTCGCAATTCTAACCAGCGGCATTTCAGGTTGTTAACAAAAATGGTGTCTTGCATCAGACGTTCCCACCAAAACGGAATTTGTGAACCACAGATATAATTAAACAAATAGGCCCATTCGGTAGTATCTCCCCCCGCACAATAGTTGGCATTGCCAAATCCTAAATTAAAATCCCAGATGGGTCCCATATGTATACGAGGGTCATTTGAATTGCGGTCCTTATAAAAAAATGTACTTAACCGGTAGCCGTCAACATTTTTGGTAATTTCATTGGCTATGAAGAAATCAATAAACGAAAACTCATCGGCATATTTTCTGAAACCCAACTGAGGATGCGAAAAATTAGGTCCGGCCAATGCGGTTTCAAAGCTGTCGACATATTCCTGAATGTATTGTTTTTGTAATGGGTGCAATTCAGGTTCCTCCGGGTCATGATATTGAAATTTTATAATACCATTTCCGGGTGGGGCGGTGTAGTTGGACGTCCAGCCGGGATATGAATTACCGGTGAATTTGTCGATTTTCAAAATATATCCGCCCGTTAGTTCGTTGCCGGTAGTGTCTTGTGGGAGAAGTTTGGCAATGTCTACACGATTTTTATCCCTTTTGATTTTTTCTTCAAACACATACACCCCCATATATTCACCATTGATAAACAGTTCGCAAAACCTGGTTCTTGTGGCATACCGTCCCATTTTATTCATCAAACGGTAGATCAATGCATTTCTCATCAATGTTTTATCGCTGTAGGGATTATGCAATATCCAGTCGCTCTCGGCCGGAAAACCAAGTAAATGGACATCTATGGGATTGCCAAGCAAGTTGCGGGTTTCTATTTTGTATCCTTTTTTGGGAAACATAGATGCTGATGAAGACCCACGGATGCGAATGCCAATTTTACCGTTGTAATTATTGAAAGGGTCATTGGGGTGATTGTAAAAAGGATAATTGTCGATTACTCCCATATCGGCGGTTATGGTAGTGTATTGCACAATGTTTTGATTGTTGGTGTTGATAATTAATAAAGGAAGGTTAAATGAATCAAGTGATACAGGTGGGATAAACCATGAAGGAGTTGGCCCAAAAAATTGGGAATTGTCGCTGATGCCGAAATGCAGATAAGCAATACCGCTTAAATCGGAAGAAGTATTGCTTTCATTGTGATAGGAAATGGCCAAAACATTGTTGCCATTTTTGAGAAAACCGGATAAATCCGTTTTGGGAATAATATAATTGTCCGGTAAGCCGCCTTGATACATTTGTGCCTCGTGCAAACCGCCGGCAGGTTGATTGTAATTCGGGGGTACTTGCGGCATTCCTATATTTGACCGAGCAACTTCCACACCATTGATGTATGCAACAAAAGCATCGTCAAAATCGACCGATAAAACGGCTTTGGTGATTTTGGAGGTATCAGGCACGTTAAAAATTATCCGTGTATATACGCTCCAAGTACCATTTGGCACAATGGTCGAGTCATCATTGTCACCATAACCAAAACCGCCTTTCCCCGTATTCCAGGAAGAGTCATTGAAACCCAATGTGTCCCAATCAGGGTCAACATTGGCTGAAGGTACAAGGTATTTCCAATAGTCATAGGCATAAACGGCTGTTTCCCAATGATGGGTAGATTGAGAGCAAATCCTGTTATGCATGCAAAGTATCAGGCACGGAGTAAGGATAATCAGTTTGAAAACCCGCATAATCATGGCTTATTTGATTTAACGTATCAATAATTTCATCGTAAAGGTTAGAAGTGACAAGTCGCATGCGATAAGGTTTGAAATTTGGAAAACCTTTAAAATAATTAGCATAGTGCCGGCGCATTTCTAATATGCCCAATTTTTCTCCTTTCCATTCAATTGAAAAATCAAGGTGCATTTTTACTGCTTCGATTCTTTCCTCAAGGGTGGGAGGAGGCAAAAGACTACCTGTTTTTAAAAAATGTTTCACTTCCCTGAAAATCCAGGGATAACCTATAGAAGCTCTGCCTATCATTATTCCGTCCACGCCGTATTTGTTTTTCATTGTCAATGCTTTAAACGGAGAATCAACATCACCGTTGCCAAAAACCGGGATAAAAATTTTTCCACAAGATTTTAACTCTCCGATCAATGTCCAGTCGGCCTCGCCTTTATACATTTGAACGCGCGTACGTCCATGTACCGTTATAGCACGGATGCCAACGTCTTGTAAGCGAAGAGCTACTTCCAGAATATTTTTTGATTTATCATCCCATCCCAGTCGGGTTTTTACTGTTACGGGCAGTTTTACGGCTTTGACAACCATGGATGTAAGCCGCGACATTTTGTCGACATCTTTTAACAAAGCAGCTCCGGCCATTTTGCATACGACTTTTTTGACCGGACAACCATAATTGATGTCAATCAAATCAGGATTGACCTGTTCGGCGATTTGTGCGGCCTGTACCATGGCTTCTTCATCACCGCCAAACAATTGAACGCCGATGGGACGCTCGTATTCAAAAATATCAAGTTTTTGTTTGCTTTTGGCTGCATCACGAATGAGTCCTTCGGAGGAGATGAATTCGGTGTACATCATATCGGCACCATTCATCTTGCACAAGCGGCGAAAAGGAGGATCGCTCACATCTTCCATCGGTGCAAGCAAAATGGGAAAATCTTCAAAAATTATGTTTCCAATTTTAACCAAAACGTGTAGCACTTTGAATTGATTACAAACTTACTAAAAACTTCACTTATACATGAACAGAGTAAAATATAAGTTCATTGCTAAGGTTGACATAATCATTCAGAAAATGTATAATTGTCGGACAAGGGGTTGACTTTTTAAGAGAAGGTGGAATTTAGGGCAAATTTCACCATTAAGCAATTTGGTTTAACGAGTAAAATAAAAAATCAGAAAAATGTCCATTCTGTTTTTTACACCGCCATCACATTTCCCTGCGGGTCTCTTAGGTAGATGTCTTTGTAGTGCAAGACATACTCCTTCTCCAGTCGGTTGCCGGTGGCGTCGTAGCGGAAGGTGAGTTTCGGTAAAATGGCTTATATGGGTTTCTACTTATCAATGTGTTGATATTTCTTTTGATTTGAAGCAATAGATAGTTTATTTGGAAGATTCCATAAATTATTTTGATTGGCTTTCAAGATTTTGTTTAAATAAAAATAAATTAACAATTTAAAGAGATATTCTGACTGTTTGTAGCTTTTTTGCAAAAAAGAAAGATATTTCCCATGAAATGATTATTGATAAAATATAAAAAGGGATATATAATTTACTATTATTAAAAAATAAATTTTTAAAAAAATAATTTGAAATAAAATAGTACAAAAACAACAATAGAATACAATAAATTATCGTTTTAATAACTGAAAAAATAAAACCAAACCGTAAAAATAAACATAACAAAAAATGCCCAGCTATTATACCAAATGAAATACCCCAACTTATACCAGTTAATCGACTTTGACTTACAATAATACCGATTAATGTCATAATAAAACTTATTATAATAGTTATCGAGATCAATGAAAGATACAAAACAAACCTGTCTTTAATTATTTTTTTCATGCTCTTTCAGGATTTTTATTGTTGCACGTATTGACACATTTTTTGCTATTTCATGATATGTTAAGTCTGTGCCATTTACTTTTTCACCTCCATGTTTTGATTCATTAGAATCTTTATTCATTTCATAATGTGAGTCTTTTCCTAAATCTTCTTTATTAGTCCATGGCATCTTTTCGTTATTTAATAACTCAAAATTACCTGTCCTTAAATTTTTTTCTAAATATTCTCTGAATTTTTCATCTTTTACACCTTCTTCATATAAAGGAATCATTTCTGCAGAAAATTTAGACATATCACCTCCTTGATCTTTATAATATTGTATATAAAGTTCTATATAATTGGAGTGAGAATAAAAATCTTGGACTGTATGAAGATCAGCTCCAAGACCGTAATAATCACCAGCTCTACTTTTTATACTCGTATTTAATTTATTCCAAGTTTCTTGAATTTCTGCAAAGTTTTTTCGTCCATCAAAATGCCAATCTTCAGCAAATCCTAAAATATCGGCATTTTGTACTCCCATAATTAAAAACTTTATTTGATTATTTGTAAGTTTAGTAAATTTAGCAGCCTCTTTTGTAATTTCTTTGTGAATCGGAATCTCAAAATTACCATCTGGATCATAATATTTTAAGGGATTATCAAATGACATGCGATATAGGGACCAATTTGGTGAAACTTTGTTTTTTACATCAACACTCATCCATCTTCCCACCCTTCCATCATAAAGCCTAGCTCCGAAATCATAAGCATTTCCCGCACCGTATATTTCATTGACCTTTTCTTTGTCATTAAAGCCGTAACGGTAATTTACAGAATCTTTTCCCCTCCCCTCCATCACACTCCCAAACG
>BPHE01000020.1 GCA_026003395.1 Vicingaceae bacterium | reverse complement strand
TTTATCAATTTTTTTATAAATTTGCCATCCGAAAATTGCCCGATCGTCTAATGGCAGGACAGCGGATTTTGGTTCCGTAAGTCTAGGTTCGAGTCCTAGTCGGGCAACTAAATAACGACTAATGTTTTTTCACAAACCCGTTGATGCATCAACGGGTTTATGTTTTTTTAAATCCAATTGTATGTCCGGCAAAATCAGAAATATAGCCATCATTGCCCATGTGGATCATGGTAAAACTACTTTAGTAGACAAAATGATTGAATTTACCGAACTTTTTGAA
Organism: Vicingaceae bacterium; assembly: GCA_026003395.1. Lineage (NCBI taxonomy): Bacteria > Pseudomonadati > Bacteroidota > Flavobacteriia > Flavobacteriales > Vicingaceae > Vicingaceae bacterium. Next base: position 37,231 of record BPHE01000020.1, on the reverse strand, counting down.
AAACATAAAGTTCCGGGTGAGCTCATCATGGACAGCAATCCCTTGGAAAGGGAAAGAGGCATTACCATTCTGGCAAAAAATGTTTCGGTCCGTTATCAAGATTATAAAATTAATATCATCGACACCCCCGGTCATGCTGATTTTGGTGGGGAAGTTGAACGTGTGCTCAACATGGCCGACGGCGTCATCCTGCTGGTAGACGCATTTGAAGGTCCTATGCCACAAACCAGGTTCGTTACACAAAAAGCCATCGAGCTGGGGCACAAAATCGTATTGGTTGTCAATAAAGTTGACAAACCCAATTGCAATCCTGAAGAAGTTTATGAAAGTGTTTTCGAACTGATGATGAATCTCGGAGCGTCTGACGAACAACTCGATTTTCCCATTATTTATGGTTCGGCCAAACAGGGCTGGATGAGCACCGATTGGAGAACTCCCACGTCAAATATTGAACCTTTGATGCAAACGATCATTTCGTATATTCCTTCACCTGGTGTCGCCAATGGAACAACACAACTCCTCATCACATCGATTGACCATTCGCCTTATATTGGCCGTTTTGCCATTGGCAAATTGCAAAGAGGCACTCTGGCTTCCGGTCAGACCGTATCTCTAGTTAAAAGAGATGGCAAAATTGAAAAACACCGTATCAAAGATTTATTTATTTTCGAAGGGTTTGACAAAATTAAAGTTGATAAGATTGCGGCCGGTGAAATTTGTGCCATCACCGGCATTGAAAAATTTGACATAGGCGATACAGTGGCTGATGCCGAATGTCCGGAAGCATTACCTTCAATTAAAATTGAAGAACCTACGATGAGTATGCTGTTTACCATCAACAACTCACCATTTTATGGAAAAGAAGGAAAGTTTGTCACATCGAGGCATTTAAAAGAAAGATTGGAAAGAGAGCTGGAAAAAAACCTTGCATTGAAAGTGGAACCCGGCCCTTCGGCCGAATCGTTTATAGTTTCCGGAAGGGGTGTTTTGCATCTGAGCATTTTAATCGAAACTATGCGGCGCGAGGGATATGAATTGCAGATAGGGCAACCCAAAGTGATTTTCAAAGATTTTGATGGAAAAAAATACGAGCCCGTCGAAGAACTGACCATCGACATTCCGGAGTCTATTCACGGCAAAGCCATAGAATTGGTTTCTGTGAGAAAAGCCGAGATGGTTGACATGCAAATGAAGGGCGACCGCATGATCCTAAAGTTTATTATCCCATCGAGAGGTTTGATGGGGTTAAAAAATGAATTGATGACACAAACCTCCGGAGAGGCTGTTATGACACACCGTTTTATGGAATATCAACCCTATAAGGGAGATATTCCGGGACGTATCAATGGTTCTCTTATTTCCATGGAAACCGGCAAAGCCATCCCTTATTCTTTACACAATCTGCAAGACAGAGGCATTTTTTTCATCGAACCCAATGAAGACGTTTATGAAGGGCAAGTCATCGGTGAACATAACCGTCCGGGCGATCTTGTCGTTAATGTGACTAAAACCAAAAAACTCACCAATATCAGAGCTGCAGGAAGCGACGAAAAAATGAAAATTGCCCCTCCGCGAAAATTTTCTTTGGAAGAAGCCCTGGAATACATTCAGGCCGATGAATATGTGGAAGTCACTCCGCAAAATATCCGCATAAGAAAAATTTTATTGAAAGAACACGAGAGAAAAAGAACCAAAAACTAATCCCCTGCAATACCCCGACTTTTTTTAAATCCTCCTTCTTTTATTTTATTTTCCTTTGATCACATTATATCACTGCAATTGTTTTTATAGCTGCCAAGAAAATTTATACTATTCTAAACTATGCTATAATCCCGTTTTTATGAACGTATCGTTGCTAGCAATAAAAATTTATCCGCAGATTATTGATACTTTTGCTGTCTGGAATATATCTGTTACGATACCTTTATGAAATATCATTTTTATGCATTGTTGATGGGCATTTTGATTTTATTTTCTTTTTCATCCTGCCATCAACCTGGCGAAAAGAAAAACCCGGTAAATGATCCCGAAGGATTTTCCATTGATTCTGTGCGCAAGGAAATTTTACTGACAAAATCTAACATAAAGCTAAAACCCGGGCATTTTCAAAATATTGCCATAGAAGCCGCCTATGCCACCATCTACTTCGACGCCTTGAATCTCTTGTCATCATTGAATTATGTCACAGATTCCACATACCTATTCAATGAAAAAGTGAAATTTTTGATCCGTCAAGGCAAGATAACTTTGATCCCCTTTCGTGAAAATATAAATCCTGAATATATTTTGAAATTAAATCCAACTTTCTGGATCACAACACTTCATGATTACAATCAATCGGAAACGGTAAAAAAAATACAAAAATCCGGAATTCAGGTAGTTCCATTGTCGGATTATATGGAACCTACCTGTTTGCAACAATCCGCTTGGATTAATTTTTTTGGTTATTGGGCAAACCAATATTCACTTTCACAAAAAATTTTTGACGCAATCAAACAACGATATGATTCCATTCGTCGAAACATACATTCAAAAGATACCCTGAAAGTTTTGTGTGGTTTTCCCTACCGAGGTCAATGGTACTTGCCATCGACTGATTCTAAAATAGCAAAAATCATCCATGATGCCGGGGGAATTTGCATTTCTCCGGGCGAGTCACCCTCCGGCACGTTACCCGTAAGCAAAGAATGGATTTACCTGCATGCTCGAGAGGCCGATGTTTGGATAAATGTCAATGAAAAAGAAACGATGATTTCCATGCTCAATGAACTCGAGATTTGTAATGAAATTAAAGCATTTCGCAACAAGCGTGTATACAACTATATAAAACGAAAAAAGGGGCCTGCAAACGATATTTTCGAGTCGGGCATATTATATCCCGACCGTTGGTTGATGGATTTATACATTATATTTCATCAAGGAAATGAAGATAACTTGTATTTTTACAAGCGTTTGCCCGAAGAATAATGATAGAAAAAAAAGATATCTATTTGCTGATTTTGTGGTTGCTACTGTGTATTTCAGGCGGAATAGCCATCATTTATACCGGCAATTATCCCATTGACCCATTTGTATTTAAATATTTTCGTTTACCCCGTTTAATCAATGCCGTCAGTTGTGGCATAGCATTACCCCTTAGTGGAATGTTGCTGCAGATTTATTTCAGAAATCCATTGGCCGGACCGTATGTCCTTGGCCTGGGCAGTGGAGCAGGTTTTGGCGTAGCCGTGGCCATGCTGATAAATTTCACGTATGCACTCTCATTGCCCGTTTGGTCGGTACCATTTGCCGCCATTACGGGCAGTATGGCTGTTTTATTGATTCTTCTATTCCTTCATCGGTTCATTCATCAAAATACTACTTTATTGCTGGCCGGAATTTTCTTAGGTTCGGTTATTTCTGGCATCACTGCTTTGATTGAAATATTTGCCCTACCTGAACAATTAAAGTCCTTTATTATTTGGAACATGGGTAGTTTTGACAATACCTCTCCGGAAACGTCCATGTATATCTTACCATGCATCGTCTCAATAGCCATTATTGTATTGCTTCAATCTAAATCCATAAACGCTTACTCGGCAGGCGAAGTTTTTGCTTTTTTTTCAGGTGTTCATGTGAAACGTCTGGGTTATTTTTTCATTCTTGTTTCTTCTATTCTCACCGGGTTGTCTATGGCATATTTCGGACCTGTGGCATTTGTAGGAATGGCTATGCCTCACCTTGCCCGAATGATTCACAAAACCGCTCACCACCTCATTTTAATTCCCGCATCTGCATTTATGGGAATTTTCACATTGTTGTTGACCGACTTCCTCTCCCACCATTTAATTAACGGCATTGTGATTCCATTAAACATTTTTTTGTCCATCATCGCCGGACCATTTATTCTCTGGCTGGTAATCAGTAAAAAAAATTATTTGTGACCTTAAAATTACAAAATATCGTTTGTGGATATAAAGAAGGGTTGCACAAGCCATTCGATGGTCATTTTGAAGCGCCGCAATTAATTGCCTTAACCGGCCGGAATGGAAGCGGCAAAAGCACTTTTTTGAAAACTGTCAGCGGTTGGATTCGGCCCAAACAAGGGCAAGTTTATTGGAAAGAAACAAACATTCACGACATGCCACCCAAAGACCGCAGCCACCTCATAAATTTTATCAGTGCAAGGGAACATTTGTTTTTTCCCATGAAAGTCATGGAATATTTGTCGCTTGGCCGTTTACCTTATTTGAATATGCTGGGATTATTGACTAAAAAAGATCAATTGATTATCGAACATTATATCAAACAGTTGCAATTGACCGATTTGACAAACAAGTATATGTTTGAACTGAGTGATGGGCAATATCAAAAAGTTAAGATAGCCCGCGCCATGATACAAGAAGTGAAACTTTTGCTGCTTGACGAGCCAACCAACTTTCTGGACCCACCGGCCAAAAAAGACCTGTTTGAAGTTTTATGCCATAACGTAAAACAAAATAATTGCTTAATTTTTATTTCAACACACGAAATACATTTTATGCTCCGCTATTGCGATAAAATATTGTTTTTCAACGAAGGTGAAATAATACCACACACGCCTGTAAGTATTCAACAAGACAAACGTTTTGTCGAAGATTTTTTGTAAAATTCATCATGATATTTATTCCCAACAATCTATCTTTTGATATACTTTGATATAATCTATTTCCATCATAGACGGAAATAAAGTCGAATCATCCGGAAGACCCGCGGGACCTTTTCCGGACCCAACCGACAGATTAAAAATAATATGCATGGGTTCTAAAGGAAAAAATTGCGCCGCAAGGTATTTTCGTTTTTTCACATTTGTTCCGCAATAAACCGGTTTGCCTCCATAGGTGGTAAATCTTGGCAATTCCCTTACGGTTTTTCCATCCACTTGCCATACAATCCGGTCAAATTCCCAAATCAATGTATAGACATGCCATTGTGTAACATCAATGCCTTCTATGGTCTCCGGACACCCCTCTGCCTTGCCGTCCCCATCAAAATCGAATCCCGATGAAGTAACCATCAAACCCGGTTTATAATTATCGAAAATATCTATTTCGTTCCATCTTTTCCCCCCATAAAGCCAAAAAGCGGGCCAAAGCCCTTTAGATGCCGACATTTTGATCCTTGCCTCAAACTTACCCATAAAAAAAACAGATCGCGACCATAGATTGGCTGAAGTATAAAAATAACGGCGAAAATTTGGCCTGCTGTCTTCCAAATGCTCATCTTCTGTTTTCCAATAAACGGCTTTGGCATCCACAGTATCTTTCCGGGCAACTATTTTTAAAAGCCCGTTTTCTAACAGAACATTGTCCATGGAGTTATATTCCATCCATGCATCGGTTGCCAAGGCACCCTGTCTCCACGGTTGTATCTGCCAAACAAGTGTATCGAGTTTTTCTTGCTCAAAATTATCTTCAAAAACAAGGTGATAACCGGTGCTGTCGCATACAGGAAATGAATACAGACGGATGGCGTATTTTAAACAATGATTGCCATGAATTTTTTTCCAAAAATTGGATAATTTCAGACGTAAACCTCCTTGATCACAATAATCGCATTGCGCAAATATCTTTGCAGAAACAAAAACTATTGTTAATAGTGGTATTCTGAACATAGACAAACAAAAAAGGCCGGATAAACCGGCCTTGAAGATTGAAAAAAATCCTTTTATTTTCCTTCTCCACATTTACCTTCTCCACATTTTGCCGAATCTTTTTTGGCTTCCCCACACTTACCTTCTCCACATTTGCCTTCCTCGCATTTGCCTTCCTCGCATTTACCTTCTCCACATTTGCTTTCTTCGGCCGATGCGTGTTCGGTATCATCGCTTTGTTCCACAGCTTCTGTATTTTCGGCATTTGAGTTTTCTTCTCCCGAATTGCTGCAAGATGCAAACGTAAAGGCTGTAGCAATCATTAATAATGCCAATAATTGTTTTACATTCATAAGAATAATTTTAATTGGTTAATAGCAAGACAAATGTATAACATTTTTATCAGATTACAAAAAATTGGATAGATTTGAAAAAAAGTTATGTCAAAAATATTTGATTTGGCAAAAAATAATTTTTACCGCAAGCATAAAACATCATTATATTTGCAAAAAAGTGCTTTTTTCATTGTTTTTAAATTTTCATCGTGAATAGAAGAGATTTTATTAAAAACAGTGGCATTGACGGCAGTTTACTGCCAAATTCCCCAATTAATCAGTTGCGGATGGGAAAAAAGCGAGGTTGAACAATACATTCAAAAATTTGCAAAATATCACCCTCTCACATTTGCCCAAAAAGCCAATATCATTTGGGCACAACAAATTTTGTTTCCGGACGAACCTTCCTCACCCGGATCAATGGCCATAGAATCTTTTCCGTTTCTTTTGAATGTTTTAAATGATCGACACAGGGATCCGGAGGAAAATTCATTTTTGATCAAAGGAGCCGACAGATTAAACGATTTTTCAAAAAGACAAGAAAATAAAAACTTTTATCATCTGGATGACGAACTCAAATTGGAAGTTTTTAAAAAATTTGTTGAAGAAGGCGGCGAATCCTGGGCCTCGTCCATGTTGAGCTTAATATTCGAATCCCTGTTGGCAAACCCCATTTACGGATGCAATCCCGGCGAAACCGGTTGGAAATGGTTGGAATACACACCCGGTTATCCCCAACCCTCAGCAGATAATGCTTATCCGGTTTTGATGGAAAAAAGGAAAAAGGAAAAAATAATGATTACGTCATTTGACCAATTAAATGACAAGTAAATGTATGATGTTTGCGTAATAGGAAGCGGCGCCGGTGCCGGTCCGGTTATTTATGAACTGTCAAAAGCCGGATTTAAAGTAGTGGTGCTCGAGAAAGGCCCCTGGTATAGAACACGCGATTTCAGCAAAGATGAGTTTGGAGTATCCCGCAGGGATATGTATTCGCCTAATTTAAAGGATGAAAGGCATGTGATTGAAACCTTTGATGAAGATGAAAATGAATGGATAGCAGAAAATACCTATGATACGGGGTTTAGTTTTTGGAATGGCAATTGTGTAGGCGGATCGTCAAATTTTATGAGTGGTTATTTTGAAAGAATGAAACCCAAAGATTTCCGTTTACTTTCTGAATATGGCCCCATTGAAGACGCCAATATAGTTGATTGGCCAATTACATACAATGATCTGGAACCATACTACACAAAAGTGGAACAGGTGGTTGGAATATCCGGGAAGGTTGTAAAACATAAATTTTTGGAGCCCCGTTCTACGGCAGATTTCCCCTACCCTCCTCTTCAAGAAAATATTGCTGCCCAATGGATTGATCAAGCAGCCAAACAGTTGGGATGGGAGGTCATTCCCTTGCCTCGTTGTATCCTTTCGCAACCAAAAAATGAAAGAAATGCTTGTTATTATTCTAATTATTGTGGAAGTTATGGCTGCTCGTCGGGCGCCAAAGGTAGTTCAAGAGCGGCACTTATTCACGATGCTTTAAAAACAGGTAATTGCACCATTATACCCAATGCCAAAGTTTTTCATCTTGAAACAAACGGAAGTTTTAAGATCAAAAAGGCATGGTATTATGATGCAGACGATCAAAAACAATCCATTGAAGCAAAAATATTTGTGGTTGCATGTCAAGCCATTGAAACATCAAGGCTTTTATTGATGAGCAAAAATAAAGAGTTTCCTTACGGAGTGGCAAATAACCATGGTCTGGTGGGAAAAAACTTGATTTTCTCGGCAGGAGGAACCGGAGAAGGTTATTTTTACTATGACGAATTAAACCCTGTGGATGCAGAAGCACTTAAAACCCCCGGCTTGTTTATCAACCGTTCGCTCAATGAATTTTATGAGTTTGAAGATGAAAACGGCAAACGGATCAAAGGCGGCACAGCCCATTTTTTATTTGAACATGCCGTAGGGATTGGCAAAGCCATTAGACAAAAATGGCAAAACAATCAATTGGTCTACGGCACCGCATTAAAACGCAAATTGGAAAAATATTTTAAAAACACAAGAAAAATTACGTTTCGAAATTTTTTTGGATTGGCTGCCGACCGATAATTGCTATGTGACTCTCGACCCGTCCGTAAAAGACAAATGGGGCGACCCGGTGGCCAGAGTGAGAATAAACTCTCATCCGCACGATTTAAAAGTAGGTAAATTTTTGGCCGAAAAATGTGAAAAAATTTTGAAAACCATGGGGGCAAAACATATTTCTTCCAATACCGGAAGTACACCTCCCACCAACCTTCAAGCCGGAGGTTGTAGATTTGGAAACGACCCCAAAACCTCGGTATTAGATAAATTTTGCAGGGCTCATGATGTTGATAATTTATTTGTTACAGACGGAAGTTTTATGCCAACCGGAGGAAGCGTCACTTTTACCTGGACCATTTATGCCAACTCATTCAGAGTGGCCGACTTTATAAAAAATCATGTTTTTTAATAAAATTCGGCCATCCGATTGATTTAGGAAATCATTTCAAATCTGCTTTATTCCTTGTCAAATATTTTGGATATTTTAATTAAAATTGGTAATTTGGCAAAAAAACACCTATGAAAAAAAGTTTATTTGTTTTTTTTGTCCTTATATTCTTATTAAATAAAACAATACAATCTCAACAAAAAATTTATTGGCAACATTTTCAAATTGAAATTCCGGCAAAAAAAATTGACAAACCCGACGTCAATGAAAAACCATTTAATGATATATATTACAGATTGATTTCCTTTAAACAAATTCCCTCTTTGCAAGAACGTCAATCATTGTTGGATAAGGGTATCAAGTTGCTCGATTATATTCCGCAAAAAACATACTATGCTTCTATCAAAGATTTTTCAGTCATTGAACAATTTCCCAATATTGAAGCAGTTTTAAAAATACCTTTTCAATCCAAACTTTCATTAAGTGTCCAAAACAACGACTGGCCGGCATGGGCCATTAGAGGAAAAGACAGTGTGGCTGTGAGAATTCATTTAATCGACGCATTGTCAAAAATTTTTGAGTTCCCCGGAAGTGTCTCGTATTTTTCTGCCAATGGCCGTTATTTTGATGCAGTGATAAATAAAAACGACCTTGCCAAACTTGCCGAAATTCCGGTAGTTCAATTTATAGATCACATACCCGAAGAACCACAAAAAGAAGATTGGGAAGGAAAAAACAATCACCGTTCAAACAACCTGGACAATGAATACAATCCTAATCCGCAATATACCGGAGAAAATGTGGCTGTGATTATGAATGATGATGGTATCATTGGACCTCATATCGATTACCAGGGACGTATTATAGTTCAATATCCCACGAACAATTCCGGCAATCATGGTGATCATGTGGCAGGAATTATTTTGGGTGCAGGCAATTATAACCCCGATGCAAGAGGGATGGCCCCCGGCGCAAAAATTCTTGTATATAATGCCTCGGGTTATCCTGGATTTGACAGTATTTACAATCAATACAATTGGGCCAACCCTTGGGTAAGAATTACCTCAACATCTTACAGCGACGGATGTAATGCAGGTTATACATCCTTAACACAAAAATTGGATCAACAAATACGCCAAATGCCTGAACTAATGCATGTTTTTTCTGCCGGCAACAACGGCACTTCAAATTGTGGATATGGTGCGGGATCGGGCTGGGGAAACATTACCGGAGGCCATAAGCAAGGTAAAAATGTGATTGCCGTTGCAAATGTTAGTAATACCGACAATTTGGCGTCATCAAGCAGCCGGGGACCGGCCCACGATGGACGCATCAAACCGGATATTTCAGCCGTGGGGACATCAGTTTTTTCTACCATTGACCCAAATACATATGCTACATTCACCGGAACATCCATGTCTTGCCCCGCCATTTCAGGTATCCTTGCCCAACTTTATGATTATTATTTCAAAACACACAATCAAATGCCTCCTTCGGCACTAATCAAAGCCACAATCCTAAATACTGCCGATGATCTCGGTAATCCGGGACCGGATTTCAAGTTTGGATGGGGACGTGTCAATGCCCGGAGAGCATTAAACCTTTTGCAACAAAATCAATATCTGAGTGATACTGTTGTTCAATCACAAATTAAAACTCATGTACTTACAATCCCGGCAGGAGTAAAAAAAGCCAAAATAATGGTTTATTGGCATGATTATGAAGCTACTGTCAACACATCATGGGCGTTGGTCAACAATATCAATATGACCATAACCGACCCTTCTTCCAATACGCTTTTACCACTTGTTCTTGACCCTACACCCAATGCTACCAATCTTAATTTACCTGCGACCCCCGGAATAGACAGTTTAAACAATATGGAACAAATAGTGATAGATAACCCTCAACCCGGAAATTATACCGTGAACATATCAGGGTATAACATCCCCCAAGGGCCACAAAAGTATTTTGTGGTTTACGATTTTATTTATGATGATATCACCGTCACTTACCCCAACGGTTTTGAAGGTTTACAGCCCGGTTCCACTCATTATATCCGTTGGGATGCATGGAACACAAGTTTGCCGTTTACAATCGAGTATTCTACAGACAGTGGCGCAACATGGAACCTTATTGCATCAAATGTATCCGGTACAGCACGTTATTTCCAATGGTATGTGCCAACTGTTGTTACCGGCAAAGCTTTAATTCGTGTCTCAAATGGTATGGTAAGCGACATAAGTGATCATACCTTTACAATAATCGGTGTGCCTTCTAATTTGTCTGTAGATTGGAAATGTCCCGATTCATTGAAACTTTCATGGAATCCTGTATTCGGTTCCGGAGGTTATGAAGTAAGGATGCTTGGAAATATGTATATGGATTCGATTGCTTTTACCACCCAGAACTTTATAGTCATTCCGATAAATGATCCAAATCAGGACCATTGGTTTACAGTGATTGCCCTCACCCCCGGTGACCTCAAAAAAGGCAAAAGAGCCTATGCCATTTATTCTCCTTCAGGAGTTTTCAATTGTTCATTCCCTCACGATTTGGCCATAGTTCAATTGCAGGGTTTAACCCCAAATTATTCTACCGAATGCAACCCAAAAACTTATAAACCCGGCATAGGAATTAAAAATACCGGTCAAAACAATATCAATAATTTAACGATCGAAGTTTATAAAAACGGTTCTTTGGAAACCTCTGCTTCATACAACCAATTGCTCGTACCCGGTCAAACTGTATTTTTCAATATCAATAACTTGCAAACAAATACCTCTGCCGGCACTTACAACTATGTGTTTGTGGTCAAAAACAGCAACGACGTCAATCCTTTCAATGATACCGCCAAAGCGACCACTCAAGTATACATAACTCCCACTATCAATACCCCGCAAGATTATGATTTGGAAACAGAGTTCAATTGCGCTACCACATCCGATTGTGAAGCCACCATTTGCAATCTTTCCAACGGGTGGGTGAATGTATATAATTCAATTTCAGATGATATTGACTGGAGAGTCAACAATGGTTCCACCCCTTCGGTCAATACGGGTCCAACCACCGATTACAATCCGGGAACTGTAAATGGAAAGTATCTTTACACAGAAGCTTCCAATGATTGCTATAATAAAACAGCCGTTTTGTTGAGTCCATGCATCGATTTATCACAATTTTCCAACCCTGTATTTGAATTTGCTTACCACATGTATGGAAGTGCTATGGGTACCCTGAGGGTGGATATTTTGCACAACGATTTATGGTATCCGAACGTTATTCCTCCTATCAACATCAATCAAAACCAATGGAAAGTGGCTTCTATTCCTTTACAAGCATTTGCAGGAGGGAAAATTACCATAGCCATCAAAGGCACCACAGGAAACAACTATACAAGCGACATGGCGATAGACGATTTTAAAATTTATGATAATGTGTCTGTGAAAGAATATACATCTTCAAACACATATATTTATCCAAATCCTGCTTTTGATCAAATTAACATTATCTCACCCAATGCAATGATCGAACAAATCAGAATTTTCGACCAAGCCGGCAAAGAAGTGTATCAAAATTTCGAGAGAGCATCTAAAATCATTGTCAATTCTTCTAACTTTGCTGCCGGTATTTATTTTATCAGGATCCAAACAAATTTAGGTATAGAAAATTATAAATTGATAAAACAAGATTAACAATATGAGATTGAGTGTGATTGAAACCGGCAAATTTAAACTGGACGGAGGCGCCATGTTTGGTGTTGTGCCAAAATCAATCTGGAACAAATTAAACCCGGCCGACGAAAACAATATGTGTACATGGGCCATGCGTTGCTTGTTGGTTGAAAAAGGAAACAGATTGGTTTTGATAGATTGTGGCATTGGAAACAAACAAGATGAAAAATTTTTCAGCCATTATTATCTTCATGGTGATGACAATTTGCTCGATTCCATAAAAAAAGCAGGATATTCCCATGATGAAATTACAGATGTATTTCTGACTCATTTACATTTTGACCATTGCGGTGGTGCATTAAAATGGAATGAAAATCGTACCGCTATCATACCTGTGTTTCCCAACGCCGTTTATTGGTCAAACTCACGTCATTGGGAATGGGCTACCAACCCCAATGCCCGTGAAAAAGCAAGTTTCTTGAAAGAAAATATACTTCCGTTGAAAGAATTGGGAGTGTTGAAATTTACAGACCAAGAAACTTTTGATGTATTTGACATCATTTATTGTTCGGGTCATACAGACCACATGATGTTGCCAAAAATTAAGTATAAAGAACATACCATCGTATTTATGGCCGACCTTCTCCCCTCTTATGCCCATATACCCATTCCTTATGTAATGGCTTACGACACACGTCCTCTTCTTACGTTGGAGGAAAAACAATCTTTTTTGAATGAGGCCTATAAAAATAATTACTTACTCTTTTTTGAACATGATCCGGTCAACGTTCTTTGCAATCTAAAACAAACCGAAAAAGGCATCAGGATGGATCAATCTATCAACTTTAATGATATTCTCTGAGTTTCAAATTTCAGCAAGTAAAAATTCCAACAACCACCACACTGCTTTCAACCAAAACATTATAAATTTAAGAACTTAAAGAATATCCTGGCATCTTTAAAATAACATTATCGCCTTGTGTACTTCATTTTTTTCTTTCCAAAAGTTTTTTGGCGACAGAAGCAATATGATTATGCGTAAGGCCGTATTTTTGCAATAATTCCATGGGCTTTCCGCTCTCGCCAAATGAATCTTTCACCCCAATGCGGGCAAAAGGCACAGGTAAATTTTCACCCAACACCCCGGCTATCAATTCTGCCAATCCTCCATAAATCTGATGTTCTTCAGCGACAAGACAACATCCTGTTTTTGACACGCTGTTCAATACCGCTTCCGTGTCTAAAGGTTTGATGGTATGGATATTGATCAAATCCACCGAGATGCCTTCATTTTCTAACAACTCCACAGCTTGAAGAGCTTCCCAAACCATATGCCCTGTTGCAAAAATGGATATATCCGAACCATTCGACAAATGTAGAGCTTTACCAATGACAAAAGGGGTCTCTTCGGGAATAAATACCGGCCATTTGGGTCTTCCAAACCGCAAATATACAGGACCATCGTAATCTGCAATTGCCAATGTGGCCGCCTTGGTTTGATTATAATCACAAGGATTGATGACGGTCATTCCCGGAAGCATACGCATCAGACCTATGTCTTCTAAAATTTGATGAGTGGCACCGTCTTCACCCAACGTCAAACCAGCATGCGATGCACATATTTTCACATTTTTTCCGGCATAAGCAATCGACTGTCTTATTTGATCGTAAACCCTGCCGGTAGCAAAATTGGCAAAAGTGGCCGCAAATGGCACATAACCACCATTAGCCAATCCGGCCGAAACCCCCATCATATTGGCTTCAGCAATTCCACATTGAAAAAACCTGTGAGGATATTTTTCGGCAAATGCTTCCATTTTCAATGAACCGGTAAGATCTGCACACAAACCGACCACTTTTTCATTTTTCTCTCCCAAAATTAGCAAAGCATCACCAAATCCCGAACGGGTATCTTTTTCTCCCAATTTAGGATATTTTTTACTTGTTTCCATATTTAAAATTGTATTGAAGTTGTCAATCCCGGTGAAATTGTAATTTTTTTTTCAACAGTTTCTTCCGTTTCTTTTGCTTGAACAGGCCGTTGCACTACCCTGTAGCGTCCCGGCTGCAACACTACATTTTGACGCAAATAATTTTCATTTAAATTCATCAACCATTCCAAACGTCCATCTTCTTTTTCGTGATAGACCGAAAGCAATGACCTTGTTTTTTGATTGACCAAAAGCACTCCCGGTGCAGGAATTTCGATAATGGTGGTGTGGTTTTGACTCACTTTCACATCTTTAAGGTATATTCTCGGCGTTGTCAAAATTTCAAGGTCATAACTACCGACAAGATATTTTTGAATCTGTTCGACTTCTTGAACGAATAGAGTTTTTGAAGAGCCTGCTTTTCTAATAATGGCTTGCAAATGAGGATATTCGTTAAAGCCCTTGGTCTTAAATTGCAAGTAACCTTGTGGAGCATCGATGGCAATGATGTTGTGAATACCGGCTGTGAGTTGCACACTGTCTTTCCAGACATCAGGCAATGTATGAACTTGAATTTTATACATGATTGATGGTGAGATATTGAGGGTATCGGGCACACCGCGGTCATTCATCGTGTGATAAAAGTTATACAAAATTTCACCGCTCTTTTGATCATAAAAAGTCATGTTGACATTGGTTTCAGTGGCCCGGCCATGTATATCAAGCAAATTGACCTGACAGGTGGTTTTGTTTAAAATTTGTGAGACAATAATACCCATATACTGTTTGAAATCTCCCGGATAACGGGCATTATAGAAAGGACCAACACAATGGAAAGATTTCGACAATTCTTCATCAAGACCTATTCCAATGACAAAAGGGCGTAAACTTATCTTTTTTTCTGCCAACACCTTGGCAACTGCACAGGGATCTCCATCACATTCTTCAATGCCATCAGTGATCAAAATAATCACATTTTGACACCCATCACAAGGTGGAAAATCGTTGCCTGCTTGTTCCAATGAATAAGCGATAGGAGTAGTTCCTTTGGGCACTAAGTTTTTGAGTTTTTCTTTGATTTTGGGAGCATTGTTTCTGCCAAAAGGGACTTCCAATTTTGTGTCCTTGCAATCCCTGCCATAGGAAGTAACGGGATGTTGATGTCCATATAAACGGAGGGCGAGTTCTACGTTTGGAATTTTTCCAAGGCTGTCAACCACATCAATAAGCAATTCTGTTGCTGTTTTGATTTTTGGACGGCCTTCCCATCTGCCAAACATACTTTGTGAACCGTCAAACAAAAACAATATTCGTGTTTTATCTGTCTGAGCCGGCAAATAAACATTGAACGACAAGAATAAAATTGCTATGAAAAATTTTCTTAACATTAGTAATCACCCAAAGTTTCCGGTATTTGCTGCAAAGCCCTTGCCAATTGTTCATCATTTGGAGCCACGCCATGCCAATGATGATCATTCTCCATAAAATCAACGCCTTTTCCCATGATAGTATGCAACAATATCACCACAGGACGTTGCCGGCCGGATAGTTGTTTAGCCCGGTTTAGTGTCTGAATAACCGAAACCAAATCATTGCCATTTGGTTCATCCAACACAATCCAGCCAAAACTTTCCCATTTAGCTTTCAAATCACCCAAACTCATCACTTTATCAACGTCGCCATCAATCTGTTTATTGTTATAGTCGACTGTGGCGATTAAATTGTCAATTTTATGATGAGCAGCAAACATAGCGGCTTCCCAAATTTGTCCTTCTTGTAATTCACCATCACCATGCAAGGAAAATACCCATCGGGGATCTTGGTCCAATTTTTTGGCAAGAGCAGCACCACACGCTACTGACAAACCCTGTCCAAGCGAACCGCTTGCCATTCTGATGCCGGGCAGCCCTTCTTTGGTAGCCGGATGTCCTTGAAGTCTTGAATTAATTTTTCTGAACGTAGCCAGTTCTTTCATGTCAAAATATCCGCTACGGGCCAAAACACTGTACCAAACGGGAGAAATGTGTCCGTTGGAGAGAAAAAAAACATCTTCGTTTCTTCCCTACCATAGTAAAATGACTCGGGATCATGTTTCATGATTTCAAAATAAAGTGCAACGAAATATTCTACACATCCTAACGACCCACCCGGATGCCCGGAAGCAGCTCCATGCACCATTCGTAAAATATCTCTTCTGACTTGATTACAGATTAGTTTTAATTCATCGATAGATGCCATAAAAGAAATTTTTGGCAAAGGTACTTGATTTGAATTGCATTATTTTTTTCAACTTGAATTTTTATTAACAATTATCATAATAATTCTTTTGATATAGAGATGGAAAAAATAGTATAAAGCGATGCATGATTTTTTGGAAAAATACCATATTGGTGTTAAAATTGAATCTTACGAAATAAATAAAAAAGGTATAAAATCTATCTAACAAATAAGCTCGGTATGAATTTATGAACTTAAATTAGCCCGAATGACAATGAAAAAAATTAATATTTCCGTTTAATCATTTGGTAAGTATTGCATTTCAAGTTCATTCCAAATATCCTCAGTTAAAACAAAAAATTTTTTCAAATTATAGTATCTCCTAACAACTCCATGTTTAAATTTACGCCCTAATCAACTAAAACAATACTGTATACATAAGTTTGATGAGTAAAAAAGAAACCATACACCAATTAACCATCGAAAAATGGGCATCAGAGGGTAAAGCAATGACAAGAATTGATGGCAAAGTTTATTTCATTCCATATGTTATTCCGGGCGAAACTGTTAAAGCAAAAACCGTGAAAAACAAAAATTCGTATGCAGAAGCACTTCCTTTGGAAATAATCTCTCCGCATCCCAAAAGATTGAGTCCGGATTGTCAATATTTTGGATTGTGTGGAGGTTGTAAGTGGCAACATATTCCATACGAAATGCAATTGGAGGTCAAACATCAACAAGTTAAAGAACAATTCACCCAAATTGGTCATTTTGCTTTTCCTGAGATATTGCCACCAATGAAGTCGCCGGAGATTTGGCACTACCGCAACAAGATGGATTTTTCATTTTCAAACATGCGTTGGATGACCCATGATGAAATCATTTCAGGCAAACCCATTGATCATTCCTTTGCCCTTGGTTTTCATTTGCCCGGCAATTTTAAGAAAGTGATCGACATTGACCAATGTTTGCTTTGCCCCGACGGAATGAATGAAATTAAAAACTACGTTCGGTCTCAATGCAAAAAATACAATATTCCTGCATATAATTTACTTACACATCAGGGAGTGTTGAGAAGTTTAATTATCAGGTCGAACTCTTTAGGAGAAATGATGGTAATTTTATCTGCCACGGAAATAAATCAACCCTTGTCGGTCATTCTAAACTCATTACCTAAGGTTTTTCCCTTTGTGCAATCTGTTTATTTCGTACAAAACAATAAAAAGAATGATGCCATCCATGATTTGGAACCGAAATTAATATATGGCCGGCCTTATTTGACCGAGCAATTGAATCATTTAAAATTTCGTATCCATCCGCTTTCATTCTTTCAGACGAACACAAAACAAACCATACAATTATATGATTTGATCGAAAAATTGTCTGATCTAAAGGGTCATGAAATAGTTTATGATCTTTATTCAGGTGTAGGCACCATCGGACTATACCTTGCCCGTAGATGCAAAAAGATTATCGGCGTTGAATATGTTGAAAAAGCTGTTGTCGATGCCGAATATAATGCCTCTGTAAATCATATCCATAACGCAGAGTTTTTTGCAGGCGATATGGCCAAAATACTATCCTCACAATTTGTTGATGCGAATGGCATGCCCGATGTGGTGATAACCGATCCTCCACGCAATGGCATGGACCGTCATGTGTGTGAAAAATTATTGGAGATTTGTCCTGAGAAAATTGTTTATGTCAGTTGCAACCCTGCCACTCAGGCAAGAGATCTCAATTGGCTCACCGAAAAGTATGAAATTGTGTTGGTGCAACCGGTTGACATGTTTCCTCACACGTATCATGTAGAAAATGTAGTATTATTAAAATTAAAAAAATAAAACAGCCATGAATAATGAAGTAATAATGAAAAGAGAATATTGGGAAGAAAGATGGAACAAAGGTGAAACCGGGTGGGATATCGGTTATGCCTCTCCACCGTTGATCGAATATGCCATGCAGTTGGAAGACAAAAACAAAAAAATTCTCATACCCGGCGCCGGAAATGCTTACGAAGCAGAATTTCTTGTGGAAAAACGGATTCAAAAACATTTATGTTTTAGACATTTCTAATACCGCAGCAGGAAGATTTCTTGAGAGATGCCCGGAATTTCCAAAGCAACAAGTCATCGTAGAAGATTTTTTTCAACACAATGATCAATATGATCTAATTTTGGAACAGACATTTTTTTGTGCATTGCCTCCATCCTACCGTGAAAAATATGTTGAAAAGGTTTATTCCTTACTTAAGCCCAAAGGTAAAATTGCCGGTGTATTATTCAATTGTGAATTTGAAGTGAATCCTCCTTTTGGTGGAAGCAAACAAGAATATCTTTCTTTGTTTTCCAAAAAGTTTACCATCAAAACGATGGAAACCTGCCACAATTCCATAAATCCCCGTATGGGCAGAGAGTTGTTTTTTATAGCAGAAAAGAATTAAACATCAAGTTTTTTGTTTTTTCTTTCTGGCAGCCGGAAACAAAACATTGTTCAAAATCAGGCGATAGCCGGGAGAATTTGGATGTAAATTTAAATCGGTTGGAGGATCACCCACAAAGTGTTGATAATCCTCGGGATCATGTCCTCCATAAAATGTCCACATTCCCCGGCCATATTCTCCGTGAATATATCTTGCCGAATTGAGGGCTTTGTTTTCTCCCATGATCAAAACCCCCGGTTTGACAAATTGTTTGTAGTAAGCAGTGGTCTGCCCCATAAATCCTTTAATAACTTTCTCATGATTTTGACACAACATAGTCGGTACCGGATCCCATTTGGCCGAGAAATCAAAAAGTGTGAAAACATCATATTCTTCCGGGGTACGATTGTGTATAGGGGTCGCATCGATGTTTGAAAATTCATATTCCAAAGGATTGGTACTTATGGTAAAGTTATAAAATGCAAATGTTTTGGAATAATCAATTTTAGAATTGAAATTGGGTTCGGCCGGGTCTCCATCATACATTACTTCGCAAATATCAACCCCTTCGGCACTCAAAGCTATGTCATATGTATCAGTGGCCGAGCACATGGCAAACAAAAATCCACCACTGTATACATAACCTTTTATCATCTTTGCCACAGCCAACTTTAATTGAGAAACTTTAGAGAAGCCAAGCTTTTTGGCCATTTCTTCATTAACTCTCACCTCTTCCTGATACCATGGTTGATAACGGTATGAAGCATAAAATTTGCCGTATTGTCCGGTGAAATCTTCATGATGTAAATGTAACCAATCGTATTCCTTCAATTTTCCATTGATTACTTCTTCATCATAGATTACGTCATAGGGAATCTCAGCATAGGTCAGTACCAGAGTCACAGCATCATCCCAGGGCTGTTTGTTTTTTGGGGAATAAACGGCTATTTTGGGAGCTTTTTCAAGTTTTACGGCATCCATATTTATCTGTGGGTCGGCAATTTCTTGCAAGATGGCCTGGGCTTTGGCATCGGTAATTTTTTCGAAATGTTATGTTACGAATAAGCGCCTCCTCTTCTATTTTGGCATGATATGGCAATAGAAAACTTCCACCCCGATAGTTGAGCAACCAATGTATTTCTAAACCGTTTTGCAATGTCCAATATGCCAAACCATAAGCTTTTAAATGATTTTTTTGTTGCTTATCCATGGGTATAAGCAAAGAAAGAGCATTTACGGCATTGAAACTTAATAATGCCATAAAAAGCAAGATTCTATGTATTTTAAAATGGCGTATCACTGTCATACTCGCTGCTATCATTTAATCTTGAAGGAATCGTAATGGTATTGCCAAATGTATCGTTTGGATAAATATCTGAATTAACGGAAGCAAACATTAAACTTGATTCGGGATCAAGATTTTCAAAACGTGTAATTTCTTTGTTAAATCTCAGGTTTACTGTACCTACAGGACCGTTACGATGTTTAGCCACAATTATGCTTGCAATGCCTTCGGTAGAATTACCGTGTTCGTCTTCGTAGATTTTATAATATTCAGGTCTGTGAATAAACAACACCATATCGGCATCTTGTTCGATAGCCCCTGATTCTCTCAAATCTGATAATTGTGGTTCTTTTTGTTCTCTTTTTTCAACACTCCGGTTCAATTGTGAAAGAGCAAGAACAGGAATTTCCAACTCTTTGGCAATGGCTTTAAGCGAACGTGAAATTTGACTGATTTCTTGTTCCCTGTTGCCCGATTTATCATCCCTGGTGGTCATCAATTGCAAATAATCGATTATGATCATTTGGATATTGTGTTGGGCCTTTAAACGTCTTGCTTTGGCCCTTAATTCATAAATAGAAATAGCCGGTGTGTCGTCAATAAAAATTGGAGCCTCAGCCAATTGTGCAGTTTTTTCCATTATTTGGGCAAGCTGGGCATCGCTCAAACGGCCACTGCGAATTATTTCAGATGGAATCTCCGATTCGGCTGCAATCATCCTGTTGACTAACTGTAAAGAACCCATCTCCAATGAGAAGATGGCCACAGGATATCCTGTTATTGCGGCATTGCGGGCCAAAGACAACACAAAAGCTGTTTTACCCATTGAAGGACGTGCTGCAATGATTACGAGATCCGTTTTCTGCCAGCCATTGGTGAGGCGGTCAAGTTCAACAAAACCGGAAGGTACACCTGTTAACCCGGTCTCAGAATGGCTTGAATTTTTAATTTCTTCAATTGCCCGCTTGATTAGGGTAGACATTTTTTCATAATTTTTACGTAGCGAGCCCTCTGTTATGGCAAATAAATTCTTTTCGGCATCGTCCAACAATTCGAGCACATCTGTTGTTGGGTCATATGCTTTGGTAATAATATCAGTTGCCGTATTGATTAGTTCACGTTGAATATACTTTTGTAACAATACCTGACAATAGTATTCGATATTGGCTGCAGATGCAACTCTTCTGGTCAGGTTGGCTATATAAAAAGCCCCTCCCACTGATTCCAATTCTCCGTTTTTTTTGAGCTGTTCGGTCACTGTAGAAAGATCCACCGGTTTGTTGTTTTTAAACAACTGTTCGATGCTGTTAAAAATAATGCGATGGGAGGGATTGTAAAAAACCTCTGTATGAATCAATTCCAATGCCTGAGAGAGAGCCTGAGGCTCCATCATCATGCCTCCCAATACGATTTCTTCCAAATCTGTAGATTGAGGCGGTACACGCCCGGCAATCTCGGTAAAGTTTTCGCTTCCTTTTGGTTTATTTTTATTTTTTCTGCTTTTTTCCATAATCGGATTGTAAAATTAACAATAAATTTGCTTGGACAAAGGAATAATTTTTCAAAAAAAATTAAACAATTTCAATTCCAATTTTTCCAAAAAAAAATAAATTTGTTAAGTTATTTTGAGTCATTTTTGAAATGAATTGCCCAATGATTAAACAATAAAAATATGAATAATAATATTTTAAAACTCCGTTTGTTCTTAATGTTTCTATCGATTTCATCTTGTTTTGTTATTTTCGTTTCATCATGCAAAAAGAAAGACCAAGCCCCTTTGATAAATTTCAATAGTCCTTATGAAAATAGCACCTTCAAAAATATGGACACCATACCTTTGCAACTTATGGTGAGTGACGACAGAAAAGTGGAAAATGTTGTAATTTCACTTTACAAAAGTGACAACAACGCCCCGATCGGTTCTTCGGTCATCATTACGGTCAATAAAAAAGAAGATGAAATATATACCGATTTTATCATCAATGAACCCACTCTGCCTGCCGGTAGTTATTATCTGAAAGCACAAGCATTTGACGGGAAACAATATGGAAATGATTATGTTTATATCAATATTCAATCAGACACCAAGACAATTTAAAAAGGCTTATTTTTTGAACAAAAGTTATAACGATATTACTGTTTATGAATGTGACAACTACTATAATATAAATCAAGTGCATACATCATCAGGCGATTTGTTGAAAATGGTAGGAAATTCTATGAGCCAACAATGGTTAATTTTGGGAGAATATACCCGGAACATGCAATGTTTCGATGCCAACACCAATCAACAAATTTGGTCTGAAAACATCATATCCAATTATCCTGATTATTACTGGACCGACGTTTATGCTTCCGGTAACAATTATTATGTGGCTTTTCGTCAAGGTATAATTCGTAAATATTCACATGACGGGGCACAAATTCAAACCCTTTTTTGTTCGCAGGATTATTATCCGGTACTTGTATATGCTGATGATGAGTGGGTTTTGGCAGTGGAAAAACAAAACAACGGCACACAACAACGCTTGATTATATTCTATGCGGGCAGTGGTGCCAAGTATAATGTTTCAACTCCATTGCCCGATAAACCAGTAGGAATTTTTAAAATGGGAGATAAACATTATACCATAGTGACCAATTCGGGTAATTTGAATTATTTTTATCAATACAATCCGGACAATAATCTTTTGACAAACAAAAAAACCCTTGGAGGCGGCCCAATCACGGATGCCGATGGCGGCAACGGTGAAATCTATTGTTTAATGAACAATAACCTTATAATAAAAGTCGACGATCAATATCAATCTTCAAATTTTGTCTCATCAATAACCAACAATTTTTTCAGCATTGCATATGATCAACCCGGCCAAAGATTGTTTGTAGGAAACGATTACGGATTTACGGTTTATTCCACTACGACCAAACAACAACTTCACATAAATAATTATTATCCCACATTCGATGATGTTGTTATCTTAAACAACTATTGACAGCCAAGCAAATTTTCAAGAATAAATTGCATTCTGAAAAATGGCGAAAACACATTCAAACTTATCGTTCTATAGTTTAGGAATAAGGAAACTTATTGAGCTAATTTGAAAATTATCAATTGTCAGAAACATCAAAATCATACTTCTTCTCCTTTCAACATTTTGTTCCAATATAGATATGGAAGGATGTATTTTTTTAATAACCAAAGCCGCCAATGTGGTTTGTATGAATTGAAAACAAGCTTGTATTTTAGTTTTGGAGACAATAATATAAGTTTTGTTAATTTTTTTTGTATCAAATGTTAAAATCCTAACATCCGGGATTAAAATTTTGAGAAACAAACAGAAACGGGGCGGCTATATAGCCGCCCCGTTTCTGTTTATCTTTTCGATTTATGATTTAATATTATCTCAAATTAAAAGTATATACTTTATTGCCAATTGTCACAGTAGCCTGATTGTCGCAACTACCATTACCAAAGTCGATCACTCTTTCTTTAAGGTCTTCGGGCCTTAATGAAATTTTACCCTGAACAATCTCAGGAATATAGCTGCAATATTGAACAATCAACGGATCTGTAATTTCGACAGTATAATTTATACCATTGGAAGCCACGCCACTTCCGTTGCCGGTAATTTTATATTTATCGTCAAAAATTCCGGAGATGCCACTGTTCCAGAAAGTGGTAGATTCTCCTTCGATCCATTCTCTCACACGGTTAGATTTCCAAGTAATCACCTTGCCGTCGGGCCGTGTTACTTTTCCATCTACCGTAATTGCATAATAAGTATGGTTGCTTGCATTTTTCCCTTTGTTTTCGACTATTTTTTTACCTTCTACTTTATAATCGTTCACGAAATAATTATCGGGTGTAATGGTTATGACTGTTCCGGCTTGACGGTATTTGCCGGTGAATTCCACTATGATTTTTCCTTTTCTGGTTTTACCGTCATTTCCCTGACAACCATTTCCAAAATCAATAATCATGGTTTTGGGATAGGTGCTTGTGTCATAAGGTGTCAAAGTTACAGTGGCACAACCTGACGCCATATAAAAATATTGACCTGTTTTTTGACCGTTTAATTTCGGTTCGCTTGCTGCATTTTCGTCCATTACTTTATAAACGTCATTAAACATTGCTTCTGCTGTAGCATCATCTTTTGATGCAGTGGTGTCACGGTTTAGTTTCCTTTTTTTACAAGATACCGTTAGTATTATCGATACCGGTAATAAAAGAAATATTAGCTTCATTGGTGTTTTCATAGTAGTAAAATTTTTAACAATCAAATTCATGTTTTAAATTTAAGAATATTGTTTTATCAATATTTTTAATAATTCAACAGCCGCTTTTGGTAGTTTTGTGCCGGGTCCAAATACTGCTGCAACACCTTTCTCAAACAAGTACTCGTAATCCTGCCGCGGTATAACTCCGCCTGCTACTACCAAAATATCGTCTCTCCCTTTTTCTTGCAATAATCGTACCACTTCCGGAATAAGTGTTTTATGGGCACCGGCAAGTGAAGAAATTCCAATAATATGTACGTCATTTTCAATGGCCTGCTTGACTGCTTCCTCGGGGGTTTGAAAAAGTGGACCTATATCTACATCAAAACCCATGTCGGCGTATGCAGTGGCCGTAACTTTTGCTCCACGGTCATGGCCATCTTGTCCAAGTTTAACAATCAAAATACGGGGTCTTCTGCCCTCCAGACGTTCAAATTCATCGGCCAGTTTTCTGGCTTGTTGAAAATATTCGTTGTCCTTTGACATGGCAGCATATATTCCTTTTAAGGTATGAGGATTTGTTTTATATCGACCAAATACTTTTTCCATAGCAAAAGAAATCTCTCCCAAAGTAGCTCTGTGGCGGGCAGCTATGATGGCCGCTTCCAACAGGTTTCCTTGTTTTTCTCCGGCCGCAATCTGAGTAATATTTTCAAGAGATTCTTTCACTTTTTGTTTGTCACGTTTAACTTTTACTTCATTAATTTTTTTTATTTGACTTTCGCGCACGGCGGTATTGTCTACTTCTAAGATTTCAAGTGGTACATAATTATCTGTTTCAAAAATATTGACTGCCACTATTTTTTCCAATCCTGAGTCGATAGCCGCCTGCTTTTTGGCCGCGGCCTCTTCTATTTTACGAGTAGGATAACCCTGTTCGATGGCTTTCGCCATCCCTCCCAATTGTTCGATTTCTCCAATGATTTTCCAGGCCTTTTCAGCCAATAATCTTGTGAGTGTTTCTATTACATAAGAACCTCCGACAGGATCTACGGTTTTACAAATATCCGTTTCGTTTTGAATCAATATTTGGGTATTTCTGGCTATTCTTGCAGAGAAATCTGTCGGGAGGGCTATTGCTTCATCCAAAGCATTGGTATGCAACGATTGAGTGCCTCCCAAAGCAGCTGCCATAGCTTCGATGCAAGTACGGGCAATGTTATTGAAAGGATCCTGTTCGGTCAAGCTCCATCCTGAGGTTTGACAATGTGTCCGTAGGGCCATTGATTTAGGATTCTGAGGGTTAAATGCTTTTACCAACTTGGCCCAAAGCAATCTTGCCGCCCTCATTTTTGCCACTTCGCTCCAAATATCCATTCCAATAGCCCAGAAAAAAGAAAGTCTTGGTGCAAAATCGTCAATGTGCAATCCTGCTGACAATCCGGTTCGGATATATTCCAAACCATCACTTAATGTAAATGCCAGCTCCAAATCGGGGGTTGCTCCGGCTTCTTGCATATGATACCCGGAAATACTGATAGAATTAAATTTTGGCATGTGTACCGAAGTATACTTAAAGATATCACCAATAATTCTCATCGAAGGTGCAGGAGGATATATATACGTATTGCGCACCATAAATTCTTTTAAAATGTCATTCTGAATGGTGCCCGACAATTGTTCTTGTTTTACCCCTTGTTCTTCTGCCGCAACTATGTAAAAGGCCATGATAGGAATTACGGCTCCATTCATGGTCATCGATACCGAAATTTTATCCAATGGAATTCCATCAAACAGGATTTTCATGTCTTCAACTGTATCAATAGCCACACCGGCTTTCCCGACATCTCCTTTGACCCTAGGATGATCAGAATCATAACCGCGGTGAGTGGGCAAATCAAATGCTACGGACAATCCTTTTTGTCCGGCTGCCAGGTTTCTTTTATAAAAAGCATTTGACTCTTCGGCTGTGGAAAAACCAGCATATTGTCTGATGGTCCAAGGTTTAACAAGATACATCGACGCATAAGGCCCGCGCAAATATGGCGGAATACCGGCAGCATAATTCTCGTGGATGTTTGCTCCGGCATCATGATGATTGTAGAAAGATTTTAACAAGAGATCGTATTCATTTCGAATTTCTTGAACATCCGGGCCGGTGTTGGCAACATCAAAAAAACCTTTATATTTCCTAAATTCCGGTTTCATGTTCTTTTTTTAACTTATTTTCTAAGGATGCAGCCAATCGCACAGGTTTTAAATAATCAGTTATTTTGCCTTTGACAACAGGGAACTCTTCCGATAAAGCATCCAAAGTTGCTATTTGATTCTTGTCCGGATATAAATTAACACCGGTCAATTTGATTTTCATCTCATGCAATTGTGCAATTCTTTGATTAAATGATGAGGAAGCGTGTTGAGCAATAGTTCCATTGAGAACATGTTGAGTAAATGTACCTGAATCTTCTAGATTGCAAAATATCTCCCATGCCTTTTCCGCAACCGTTTTAGTAATATTTTCCATGGCAAAAGATCCGGCCATGGGGTTGATAAATCTTGTCAATTTGGATTCATAAACAAGCAGATGATGAATATTTCTATTCCAGCGCCTTATAGTGGAAGTTTTGACGTCAGGCACATCAAAGGGTAAAAATTCAAGGTAGTCGACACCGGCAGAAATAGCCGCCAAACCTTCTATGGCATGTCTCAATAGGTTATTGTATGGGTCTAAACGAGTTTGATAAAAATAAGAACTGACGCCCCAAAAATAGACAGAATTTGGCTTGACATTCCATGCTTTACATAAACGATAATAGGCAATTTTTAAAGCGTTAATCTTGGCAATTTCTTCGATCCAATTCGGTCCAATAGATATCTTGAATATGATAGTGGGAATAATATCTGCATCTAATTCTGACAAATAACAATCAAAAATATCTGAGAGCTGATGAATCATCCATGCAATCTGGCTACACGAATCAAATCCTGAGTTGTGATATATTGTTCCATCTATGATCCAACTATTGACTATATTGTATTTTTTGTAAATATCTTTGAAAAATAATTGATCTTCACTTTCTCCAATTAAAAATTGCCCATTTTTTAAAAGATATGAGGAAGGAAGGAACGAAAATTTTACATGCTCTTTTTCATTTTGCCAAACAGTCAAAATTTTATCATACAAATCATAAGGATTTTGAGAAGGATGCAAATCATCCAAAATAAAAAAAGTTTGAATGAAAGATTTATGTATTTTATCAAAAACGGTGTGCATTTTTTCCAAAGAAATATGTGAAACATTGATAGCATTGGCTCCGTACTCAAGCGCTTCATATAAAAGATAAGGTTCGTCCGATTCATCAGAAATACAAAAGCTTTCTAAAATACTCCAATGATTTTGATGATGTTTTACTTGCGAATGGGTAAATAGTCCTTCATTTAAAAATACCCTGTCATTTTTTGAATAGAAGGGTTTGTAGTTAATACCCGAAAGATTGATAAATGCAATCTCTTCTATACTTCGTCCTTTTAATTCTTTTTCAATGGCAGCAATCCAGTCAGATTCTGACGGAAATGGGAATTCTTTAAAATCCAATTGATCAAAATTCATCTTCGACCATTTGTTTGTCAGTGTTGAAAATAATAAAAATATCTTCTTCAGGTCTTTTCATGAAATACCGTTCTCTTGCAAATTTTTCAAGTTTGGCGGGATCTGAAGTCAACTGATCCATTTCTATTTTTACCTTTTCGAGTTCTTGTTTATAATAGTTCATTTCTTCCTCGGCTTTTTTTAACTCCTGGTAGTAAAGATATTGTGTAATCAGGTTGTTTTGATCGAGAAAAACAACCCAAATGACAAAAACTGCGGTTGCCAGAAAATACCTGTTATATAGAATTCTCCATTTTTGCATGAAGAAAAGTTTTATTATTTATCCGACATAAAGGGATAACGGTAATCTTTTGGCGGGTTAAAATTTTCTTTGATCGTACGCGCACTTACCCAACGCATCAAGTTCATTTTTGCACCGGCCTTATCATTAGTTCCGGAAGATCTAGCTCCACCAAAGGGTTGTTGCCCTACAATGGCTCCGGTTGGTTTGTCATTGATGTAAAAATTTCCGGCTGAGTTAACCAACAATCGTGTGGCAATTTCAAGAGCTTTTCTGTCTTGAGCAAACACAGCACCGGTCAATGCATAATCATTGCTTTCGTCGATGAGTTTTAAAGTTTCTTCAAACTTATTGTCGTCATATACATAAGCAGTCAGAACCGGTCCGAAAATTTCTTCACATAGGCATTTTTCAAATGGATTCGTGGTTTCGATAAAAGTAGGTGTAATGAAATAACCGGAAGATTTGTCATAAGTACCACCGGCCAATATCTTGCTTTCATTACTGTTACGGGCATGTTCGATATAAGAAACAATGTTGTCAAAAGATTTTTCATCAATAACCGCATTGATAAAATTGGTAAAATCTTCCGGCGAGCCAATCTTAAACGATTCAATATCGGCAATAACGCCGTCTCTTACCATCGGCCAAATACTTCTGGGGATGTAAATTCGAGAGGCAGCCGAACATTTCTGTCCTTGATATTCAAATGCACCTCTTGAGATGGCCGTAATCAAAGCTTTGACATCTGCAGACGGATGTGCAACAATATAATCTTTGCCACCTGTCTCTCCGACGATTCTGGGATAAGAACGGTAATTAAAAATATTGTTTCCTATGGTTTGCCAAATGTTTTTAAATGTAGTGGTACTTCCGGTGAAATGAATACCTCCAAAATCACGATGACCAAAAACAACTTCTCCAACGGTGGCCCCATCGCCATAAACAATGTTGATTACCCCATCGGGCAAACCGGCTTCTCTAAGCAATTCCAAAATAAACCAAGCCGAAAAAATCTGCGTATTGCTGGGTTTCCAAACCACAGTGTTTCCCATCAATGCCGGGGCTGTAGGGAGATTGCCGGCAATTGAAGTAAAATTAAACGGAGTAAGGGCAAACACAAATCCTTCCAAGGGTCTGTATTCCATTCTGTTCCAAACGCCCGGGGCAGATAAAGGTTGTTCGGCATATAATTCTGCCATGAATTGCACATTGAACCTGAAAAAATCAATCAATTCACATGCAGAATCAATTTCAGCCTGATAAACATTTTTTGATTGACATAACATTGTGGCTGCATTGAGTGTATAACGATACGGGCCGGCCAATAATTCGGCGGCCTTTAAAAATATAGAAGCCCTGCTTTCCCAAGACATTTCCTGCCAGGCAGGCTTAGCTTTCATGGCTGCCTCAATTGCCATCTTTACATGTTCTGCATTTCCTTTGTGATAGTAACCTAAAGTATACCGATGATCGTGTGGTGGAGATATTCTGATTTTTTCATTTGTCCTAACTTCTTTTCCATCAATCCACATGGGTATATCCCATTCTTTATTTTTAAGGTCATTGATTTTAGCTTTTAATTTTTCCCTGTCTTCGCTACCGGGTTCATAATTTCTTACAGGCTCATTACTTGCCACAGGTACTTTAAAAAATCCTGACATAACTTAATTTTTTTATTAGTTTAGGGCAAACTTAACCATTTAATATCAAATTACATTTCTCTCTATGCAATATTCTGTAAAATATTTTATTGACAAATGACACAATTAGATTTTCAGAAAAAAAGAATATTATCTACACTCTATAAATTTTAGAAACGTAAACGATTCACTTTTTAATAAACCCCCTGCTCAGGATGTTTGCCTTTTTTATCAAAATAAAATTTTCTTATTTCTTCAATTTCGCGATCAGGGTCATCTTTGGGATAATAAACCGGACCTATGCCTCCAATTTTTCTTTCGTAATCTATATATCCCAGAATGATTGGCACTCCTGCTGCTTTGGCAATATAATAAAATCCTTTTTTCCAATTAGGGTTATATTTTCTGGTTCCTTCCGGAGTTATTAAAAGAGCCAGCTCATCATGTTTCTCAAACTCCTTAACCAATTGAGATGTAAGATCGGTTTTTTTCGAACGGTCCACAGGAATTCCTCCTAACCATTTTAAAATTGGTCCCAAGGGAAAAAAGAATAATTCTTTTTTTATCAAAAATTTCATAGGAATTTCATACATGTAAAAATATAAACGTCCAAAAATAAAGTCCCAATTGCTCGTATGAGGGGCAGCAATTATCACATATTTTTTTAAATTTTTAGGTATCTCCCCTTCTGTTCGCCACCCCAGGCCTTTAAATATCAATGTAGCCAGCCATTTCTTAAATTTCCTCATTATTCCTGTTGTTTAGTTATGATTCTCACCTCAGTTCTACGATTTTTGGCATGTTGTTCTTCAGAACATGGAACATCATTGACACACTCATTGACAGGTTGGGTTTCACCATATCCTTTACTTTCAATCTGATCAGGATTCACCCCTAATGAAAGTAGAAAATCTTTGGCCGATTGTGCGCGTTTCTCAGAAAGTTCTAAATTGTATTTATCGCTTCCACGGGAGTCGGTATGAGAACCTAATTCTACTTTGATATGGGGATTTTTTACCAAAATTTTGGCCAGTTTCTTAAGTTCTTCAGCAGCTTCAGGTGTAATGTCCCATTTTTTGTATTCATAATATATTTTACCCAGAACAAATTTGTCATTTTCTTTTATTCTCAAAATTTCGTCATTTTCGTCAAGTAATGTTATAAATCCTTTATCCGGTGGCAATCTGAAATATTCAAAGAGAAATTTTCGTATTTTTCTTGGTTTATCAATTGGTTTGCCATTCTCATCGGTAATCAATATAACTAAATCACTATCATTGACAGACAACAAATTGATGAAATATTTGCTGTCGGGAGGTAATTTTTCAAAATTAAACTTACCAAGTTGCACCGACTTTGTTTTTTTAATAAAACATCCATCTGCATCATAAATTTCTATTTCGTAAGGTTGATTAAAATCACCGGGATCTTTTCTGTATATTTGACCGTAAAGTGGAATTGAAAGCAATGAATTTTCATTGTATGTTTTAACAGGTGCAGGTTCGATTACCGGCCATGTCTGCAAGCTTTCTTTGCCCGGAGTTATCATGCTAAATGCATTATAATCAACCTTTGATAGTTTAATGATTCGTTGATCTTGTTCATTTGCTATATACACAGAAAGTTTTCGTGGAATTAGATAATCCCCGGTATCAATTTTAATTTTATATGTTTTGCCGGTAACCAATGAGTCAAAATGAAACATTCCGTTCTGATCCGATATGGTTTTTTGAATCAAACGGTTATCATTATCCCACAAAGAAATTAAAATGTTACTTTTAGGATAGCCGCAAAATTCTACAATAAACTTCAAAGAATTATATTCAACTTTTGGTGCGGGGGGAGGACATCCATTAAACTCTTTTAATCCCGGAATTTCCGGGCAACTGTCCAATTTATCCGGTATATAATCTCCGTCAGTATCGGGACATCCGTTAAAATCTTTTATTCCTGGTATTTCAGGGCATTCGTCTTCTAAATCCTGAATACCGTCATTATCGCTATCCGGACATCCTTCAAACTCAGGCAATCCGGCCACCAATGGACATTTGTCAAGACGATCTTCAATCATATCGCCATCAGTATCAGGACAACCAAGAAAGATCCATTTACCGGGTGTATCCACACATTGGTCTTTCTTATCAGAAACTTCATCTTTATCCCTGTCGCGCGGATGACCTTGAAATACGGGAATTTTTAAAGCAAAATAAAAATCACCTCCGTTAATATCCTGAGAGGTAACAATAGGAGTCAGATTGGTTGTTCCTAACATCAGCACTCCCAAACGTAAAGCTAAACCCACGTGTGTTTTATTATATTCGTCATAAGTAAAAGGAATTGACACTCCATACCAACGTCTGTCCCATCTGATAGAACCTGTCAACCGCGTTAATTCCTTTATTTTTTCTTTGTCTTTTTTTCGGGCAAAAGCATAAAATGGTGTAGCATTTACATATAAACTTTTCCACACATTGTAATCAATTTGCATACTTAAAGCAGTAGGCAACTGCATCAAATAAAATCCCTCATCCTGAATATAGGTAAACCTGTTTCTTAACGTATCATCTAAATCATTAACATTAGAAAACGCCAAACCTCCTATGTACCAATCTTTTATGTCAGAATGAAAATTTCCTGAATAATATCCTTTCTTATATCTTAAACGTCCAATATCTAAAAGCGACAGACCCACACGTAATTTATATTTATCTTTGTCTTTTCTCCAGAGATTTGTTTCTCCATCCATGTTATATTTATAATCTTGCCATTTTGGTCGAAATTCATACACAATCCCAAGGTCCCCTCCTATTGTAGGGTATGCGATAAATTTATATTGTACCGATGAGTTATCAAATGTAAAATTATTTGAATGTCCGTAATAAACATCCGTTTTAAATATATCCATCGTATCTTGATTGATAAATTTATAATGGAAGTCATCGATGTAAATATAAAAAGATTGAAGCCCTTGTAGAAGTTTTAAGGTCGCCCCTGCTTTTAAAAAATGTTTTTCTTTGTCCATGACAACCCGCGAATAGGTTAGACCATATTCCGCCCAGGTCGTAGATTGCACTTGAATTGGGGTCTCATTTACTACTTCCTGATTCCAATGGGGAGGGTATTCAAAACCTTCATAAATCAATCTTGCCAAATGCGGTTCAATTCCATCTATGTTAGTATATGTTCTTACTCTAGCATTTAATGCAAAAGCAGATTTATTACCAAGGTTAACCATAAAGGATGGTAGATAAACTTCTGTATTAAAAATAAAAGAATAAGGTTTATTCAATGGCGGGGTTTTCACATATTTTTTCTGAAAATCAGGATCGGTAAAAGTGGTGTCCCAGTGACTCATTTTCAATGGACGAATAGCTTTTTGACTTAAAAGCAGCCAATTGTTATACATCATTGTAGAAAAACCGGCAAGTTGCATGTCAAATTTAAATCTTGAATCGACTATAGAGGCCGGTTGCAACCAAACGCCGGTCACTCCCGCATAATTTTGTTGTGCTATCCCGTTGAATGATTGCGAATGAATTTTTACAGAAAAAAATACTCCTGTTAGAAATAAGCTAATTGCGAGTATATTTCCAACGCTTATGAGACCATAACCAATTGTATGGTTGACGCCGTATACTTTTTTCCAACAACTCGGCAAAAGATCCGGAATATGATTTATTTGGAGGTAATTTTTCACAAAAGATTTCATAATTCCCTCGTTTAATTTTACAAATATAAACAAAAACCACCGCAGCAGATTTTTTAAGGGCCAGTTTTTCATAACCACGGAAGAAAGCCGTTTCTTTTCCAAAGAAATTATGCCACGAAGCACTTTCTTTTGGGGGATTTTGATCAGCTATGAAAGTAAATACGGAAGGTTCTTGAGTTTCCAGGTAATAACGTCCGATCATTTGCATTGGTACAGGGATTGTTCCGGTTGATGATCGCATATCATACATCAAACGGTCAAAAAGTGAATTTTTAATAGGACGGTAAACTGTAAAATGTTTGGCCGGCGAGCTCAGGCCCATCAATAAACCGGCCCACTCCCAATTTCCCGTATGCCCCATTACAACAATAACTCTCGAATATTGCTTTAAAATATCTCTGAAAAAATCAGGATTATTAAATTTAATCCTATTTTTGAGTTGTGTTTTTGAAATTTTAAACGATTTCAAGCTTTCCACTATCAGATCTGAAAGATGCTTGTAATATTTTTTTTCTATTTGTTCAATTTCTTTCAATGATTTCTCTGGAAAACAGCTAATTAGGTTTTTTCTAACTACCTGTCTTCGGTATTTTATTAAATAAAACAATACAAAATACATGAAGTCCGAGATGCCATATAAAACAGGTAAAGGCAAAGATGCCAAAAGTTTAAATAAAGATTTAAATATTTGATAGTTAATATTTTTCAAGCTATCGAGCCGGTTTTCAATTTAAATTCAGAAGTGAAATGAAATTGAATGTCCGGGAAATCTCTTTGAGCGGTTTCCAACATCCAGGATGATTCTGCCAGATAGACAGGGTTATCGTCTTTATCATAAGCAATGTAGCCATGTTTGCGATTAAGAAATTCTTGTAACACATGTGGACTTTCTGCAACAATCCAACAGGCCTTGTAAAGTGGCAAAGGTTTAAATTCACATTTGGCGCCATATTCATGCTCCAAACGATATTTTATTACTTCAAACTGCAATTCTCCCACTGTTCCTATAATTTTACGACTTCCCGGCTGCATTTTAAACAACTGTGCAACGCCCTCATCTGTCAACTGCTCAATTCCTTTTTCCAGTTGTTTTGTTTTCATCGGATCCATATTGATCAACTCTTTGAAAATTTCGGGTGAAAAAGAAGGTATGCCTTGAAACATTATTTTTTCACCTTCTGTGAGAGTATCGCCAATTTTAAAATTACCTGTATCAAACAAACCCACCACATCACCCGGCCAGGCCTCATCCACCACGGTTTTATCAGATGCCATAAATGAAGTAGGATTGGCAAAGCGTAAGTTTTTTTCCAATCTTACGTGGTGATAAAATTTATTTCTTTCAAATTTTCCTGATACTATTCTGACAAATGCAATTCTATCTCTATGTTTTGGGTCTAAATTGGCATGTATCTTAAAAACAAATCCGGTGAAAGCAGGCTCTTCCGGATTTACAAACCTTACATTTGTTTGCCTTCCTTGAGGTGATGGAGAAAATTCTATAAAGGAATTTAACAATTCCTGAACACCAAAGCTATACAAAGCACTTCCAAAATAAACCGGAGCAGTTTTCCCGGCCAAATAATCTTCTCTTGAAAAAGGGTCATATACTCCATTGATCATTTCCACCTCTTCTTTCAACAAATCTCTTTCTTTTTCCGAGATAAAATTCAAGAGCTTGGGATCATCCAAATTTTCTATTCTTGTGACATCATCTTCTATTTTGGTTTTATTGGGCTTGTAAAGCAACAATTCATTTCTGTAGATATTATAAACACCTTTGAATGTAGAACCAATGCCAATAGGCCAAGTCATCGGTCTTACGCGAACAGACAGCTTATTCTCCAATTCATCAAGTAAATCAAAGGGGTCTTTGCCTTCGCGATCCATTTTATTGATAAAAATCAATACCGGAGTATTGCGCATGCGGCACACCTGCATCAGGTTATACGTTTGTTCTTCAACACCATTTGCGGCATCCACTACCAATATTACACTGTCAACGGCTGTCAAGGTACGGTATGTGTCTTCGGCAAAATCTTTGTGACCGGGTGTATCCAATATGTTAATCTTTAAACCTCCGTATTCAAAAGACATAACAGAAGTAGAAACAGATATTCCCCTCTGTTTTTCAATTTCCATGAAATCCGAAGTAGCTGTTTTTTTTATTTTGTTTGATTTAACAGCACCTGCTGTTTGAATGGCCCCTCCAAAAAGCAACAATTTTTCCGTCAATGTTGTTTTACCTGCATCAGGATGACTGATGATGGCAAAAGTGCGTCGTCTGTTGATTTCTTTTGTATTCATAATTACCTACCTGTATATACAACCCCGGAGGTTGGAGTTTCTTTTAAAATGATTTTTTTTAACATTGGCACTTCGGGTTTTAATTGTTCCCATATCCACACCGACAGCTTTTCTGCTGTGGGATTTTCAAGACCTGGTATGTCATTTAATAAATAATGGTCCAAACGCTTCACGACACTTTTTACCTTTTCTTTCAGTTCGGCAAAATCTATCACCCATCCCATGCGATCATCCAATGGTCCCTCGACATACACGGTCAAAATATAAGTATGTCCGTGCAATCTCCGACATTTGTGGTTTTCTTGTACATAAGGAAGAAAATGAGCCGCATCGAAAGAAGTTTCTATAAACAATTCCATGTCAGATTTTTAAAAATATTATTATGGTTGATTTTGAAGAATGTATAATTTTGCCGCAAAATTAACAATTAAAACTTAAATTATGGCAACAGAACTTAAATCGGCGGTTTCTTTCGACAAAACATTGGCTGATTGGGTCAGCAAAGAACAAGCTGCTGTTGAACTAATCAATGCCATCGGTTCATTACTTTATACCAAATCGGTAGAATTGGTTTTATTTAGAAATCATCTTGTGGATCAAAGTGTTTCGGAGGTACTCAATCTTCATAAATATGCTGCCGAAGTGGTGAAAAAACCTATTTCCATTTTTGATACTGCCGAGTTGGCAAAATCCATGTGTGCGCTTGATTTAGCCCCATCAAAAATAGACATAGGGAAGCTTGCCGCTGAATGGATGGAGGAAAAAAATAATTATGCATCTAAAAAAGAGTTTTTAGAAAATAAATTGAAAAATTTTATCGGGAACGTTGATTTTAAGCTTACTCCCAAAGACGTTGTTTTGTTTGGCTTTGGAAGAATTGGGCGTATTTGCGCTCGTGAACTGATAAAACAAGCAGGAAAAGGCCAGCAATTAAGATTGAGAGCCATTGTTACCCGCGGCAACTCTGATGAAGAAATTTGCAAACGTGCTGCTTTGTTAAGAATGGATTCGGTACACGGACCATTCAAAGGACAGGTGGACATTGATCTTGAGAATAAATGCCTGATTATTAACGGGCAAATTGTACATATGATTGCTGCCAACAATCCTGAAGATATCAATTATGAAGATTATGGCATTCATGATGCTTTGTTAATTGACAATACGGGAGTATTCAAGGATCGCAATGCACTTTCACGTCACTTACAAGCCAAAGGAATAGAAAAGGTTATATTAACTGCTCCGGGTAAAGAAGTACCCAATATTGTATACGGTGTAAACCACAAATCATTGGATATTGAAAAAGAAAAAATTTTTTCTGCTGCTTCATGTACAACCAATGCCATTGTTCCGGTATTAAAAGTAATCAACGATTTCTTCGGAATTGAAAAAGGACATATAGAAACCGTACATGCCTATACCAACGATCAAAATCTTTTGGACAATTACCACAAAAAAACGCGTCGTGGCCGGTCGGCAGCCATCAATATGGTAATAACCGAGACCG
>BPHE01000019.1 GCA_026003395.1 Vicingaceae bacterium | reverse complement strand
GTGCTTTCAAAGGACAGGATTACAAAACGGATATTACTCTCACACTGGAAGAAGCATTTCATGGAACATCCAGAATAATCAATATCAACGGTGAAAAAATCAAAATAAATATAAAACCCGGTGCTTACGAAGGTCAGGTTTTGAAAGTGAAAGGGAAAGGAGCTCCCGGAATAAATGGAGGAGAAAATGGCGACCTCTACATTCATTTACATGTTCAACCACACTTCCTTTACAGACGAGAAAACAACGATCTTTATCAAAAAATCGACATTGATATTTACACCGCTGTTTTAGGAGGAGAAATTGAAGTAAATACTTTTACCGGCCCCGTGAAAATAAAATTACCTCCGGGTATACAACCAGGAAAAAAATTGCGTTTGAGAGGAAAAGGAATGCCGGTGTATGATAAACCCGGACAATACGGAGATATGTATGTTGAAATAAACGTTGTAATTCCTTCAAATCTGACTTCCGAAGAAAAAGAATTATTCGAAAAATTAAAAATGATGAAAGAAAAGAAAACCACAAAAGTTTAATGATATGAAATGCTATTCACTTTCTGTTATTTTTGATGATATGGATTATCAAAATGATTGGATCGACTTAATTGAAAGTAAAAACCTGATTTATTTTGCCAGCGAGATTTCCAATTTTTTTGGTATTAACGATGAACAACACATTCGTGAGGCGGTATCCCGTTCTATATCTGCTATCAAACAATCCAATCTACCTCAAAAATTGCATTTTCGTCGTATTTTTATCGAAAAAAACGGTTCGGTGGTTGAGGATTGGGTATTAAGTGAAATTGCCTGGAAACTCACCATTCTGAATCTTCCCCCCGTCAATCCTGCCATTGCCCGTATGCAAATGAAACTAATCAAGAATTTTTAAGGAATAATTTTTGCAGGTTCAAAGCAAAAATTTATTTTTGTTAATTGAATTTATTATAAAATGAAACCGGCAAGCAACTTTTTAATTTTGTTTTTTTTCGTTTTTAGCATCTTAACCGTAAAAAGTCAATCGACCAAAGACCTGACTATTTGTTTGCAGCGAGTAATCGATCTCAATGCTTTAAAAGATATTTATACAGAAAGCGAAAAAAGTGGAGAAACACCCATCATTATCATTAAAACCGATCAGATTCCGGATAATTTAATCTTGTTTAAATTCGGAAAGAGGGTGAAGATTCTGACATTTGACGAAATCAATACTTTCAAACAGTTTTACAAAGGAAGTTTAGATAGTTATTTCCAATTAAAAATCAAACCCATCAAAGAAGATAAAATTGAGATAACCGGCTCTTTCAGAAAAGACAATCCCGTAAAACTGGAAGTGTTATTAGTCAAAGAAAATGACACCTGGGTTGTTGAAAAATCTAAAGTGAATTAATTGTTATGTTCACACCCGGTCGCATAGCGTTTGCCGTTTCGTTTTTCATTGTTTTCATCATTTATTTGATTTGGGCATATAAATATGATCACCGTGCATACGGTTTGGACAAACGTTCTGCCATTACGGTGTTGATTTTTATTTTAATATTTTTCGGTATTTACTGGACCTTGACAAGGTTGCTGCATTCTTGACAACAAACCTGTAAGGCAGTTTAGCATCTTCTCCGGCATAATCAACCCCGATTCTGGGAGTTACAAGTA
Source organism: Vicingaceae bacterium (assembly GCA_026003395.1). Taxonomy (NCBI): domain Bacteria; kingdom Pseudomonadati; phylum Bacteroidota; class Flavobacteriia; order Flavobacteriales; family Vicingaceae; species Vicingaceae bacterium. Next base: position 35,904 of record BPHE01000019.1, on the reverse strand, counting down.
TATTGTCATCATGCACGCGAATTTGATGATCTTCAATCCAAATTTCATCTGAATCGCACAGATCAATTCCATTGTGACTGATATCAATTCCCAAAGAACGTGTAACATTGCCCGGACCTGAAAATTTTTTTAAATCAAAATTTTTCAAATTACGCCTCTTTAACATTAAATCTATTCCTTCATATGGCAATATTGAACGAATCAATACAGCATGGGGTATGTTTTTACGATTTGTAACAATATTAAAAAGGTAATGAATACCATAACAAAGATAAACATATGCCGTTCCTCCGATCATATACATTATTTTGGTACGTTCGGTCAAACGATTATTATATGCATGAGAAGCCCTGTCGTTTACGCCCGCATAGGCCTCTGTTTCAGTAATTATACCGGCGCAAATACTTCCTTCTATATTTGTATAAATCACTTTACCCAATAGATCTTTTGCCAATGACACAACATCTTCTTGCAAATAATATTCTCTTGTTAACTTCATCGCTTAATGTATATTATCTTTCAAAAACTCCATTAGTTTCTCCCAATATTCTTCGTGTCCGGGAGTACTTTTCCATAAAGCAGAAGAACCATGCCTGCCATCTTTGATGGGTATGAAAAAAACTGCTTTTGGCAATACTTGTTTAAAATCCAAAACCGCCTGCTCTTCATCTCTAGAACCTGTAATAAAAACAGGTTTTTCGCAATTGTGAATGTGTTTTTTCACATTAAAATCTTGCCCGAAATATTCTCCCGGACTGAAAGCTATCACACCCATCACTTTTTCGTTTTGACAACCTATTATCAATGCCAATGATGCAGAATATGAACTGCCCCAAAGAATTATGGGCCTATTGTTGTTTTTCTTAAAAGCAAATTCTATGGCTGCTTCTATATCGGGTATTGCATCCAAATAACGAGTGGACTTTCCCTTTCGCAATGCTTTGTTATGCGTTTCGTTGGGTTTATTTTTAAAAACCCCGCCTGAACGTTGATCCAGAATCAGGCAAGCAAAACCCATTTGCAATAATTGATGTTTGATTTCATCATATTCCCTGTGATTCCATCCGGCTTGATGACACAATACAAAGACATTTTTAAAATCATTTTCACGGGGCAGCCACCAATATGCCGTAACTTCCAATGAATCTTTGGCATGTAAAATAACTTTCTCTTCTGTCTGTCCAAAAATTTGATTTACAGAACAAAAAATAAACATTATCAAAACCGGTGTTTTCATAAGATGATTTTGTTAATTTTATGCGAATTTAAAGAAAACTAAAAACATGGATATTCATCAGGCCAAACAAAGAATCGAGCAATTAAGAAAAGAAATTGAAGAACATAATTACCGTTATTATATTCTCAATCAACCGACCATTTCCGACTATGAGTTTGATCAATTAATGCATGAGTTGATTGAACTTGAAAAAAAATATCCACAATTTGACGACCCAAACTCTCCTTCAAAACGTGTGGGAGGTTCTATTACTAAGGAATTCCCAACAGAATCACATGAGTATCCGATGTATTCTTTGGATAATGTTTATTCACCGGAAGAATTAAATGAATTTCACAACAGAGTGGTGAAAACATTGGGAAAACTACCATTATACACTTGCGAACTTAAATATGACGGTATTGCCATAAGTATTTTGTATGAAAACGGAATATTTGTCAAAGCCATCACCCGCGGGGATGGCATAAGGGGTGACAATATCAGCAACAACGTAAAAACTGTGAGAAGCATCCCTCTGAAATTACATCAAGATTATCCGGAAAAATTATATGCGCGTGGAGAAATTTACATGCCCAAAAAGGAATTTTTGCGCATCAACAAAGAAAGGGAAGAGATAGGCGAACCACCATTTGCCAATCCACGTAATGCCACAGGAGGAACACTAAAACTTCAGGATTCTGCGGAGGTCGCACGACGCAGATTAGAAGGCGTGATTTATTACATCATTTCCGATTCACTTAATGAGGATAGCCATTTCAAAACACTTCAACTTGCCCGTAAATGGGGTTTTAATGTGCCAAATTTTGAAAAAAATTATATAAAACTTTGCCATTCATTGCAAGAAATAAAAGAGTTTATCCAATATTGGGAAACCCGTCGCAATGAATTGCCTTTCGAAGTGGACGGAGTGGTTATAAAAGTGGACTCTATCCGTCAAAGAGAAATCTTGGGCTTTACCAGCAAAGCCCCAAGATGGGCCATAGCTTTTAAATATAAGCCCGAACAAGCAGAAACAGAATTGATTTCGGTCGACTTTCAGGTAGGGAGAACCGGTATTATTACGCCTGTTGCCAATCTTAAACCCGTATTGTTGGCCGGCACGGTTGTCAAAAGAGCTTCTCTCTACAATGCCGATCAGTTGGAAAAAATGGATCTTCACGTTGGAGATACAGTTGTTGTGGAAAAAGGAGGAGAAATTATTCCCAAAATTGTTGAAATCAAAGCAGAAAAACGAAAACCGGGTTCACCCAAAATACATTTTGTAACTCATTGCCCCGCCTGTGGAAGCAAATTGAAACGTGACGAAAGTCAATCTCTTGTTTTTTGTCCAAATGAATGGGATTGCCCCCCACAATTAAAAGGCAAAATCATTCATTTTACCCAACGAAAAGCTATGAATATCGAAGGTCTGGGCGAAGAAACCGTTGAATTGTTGTTCGAAAAAAATTTGATTAAAACCATTGCCGATATTTATCACTTGAAAAAAGAGGATTTGCTGAAGCTCGAACGGTGGGCAGAAAAATCGTCAACCAACTTGATCGAAGCAATAGAAAAAAGTAAGAATGTTCCTTTTGAACGTGTTTTGTTTGCTTTGGGCATACGTCATGTTGGAGAAACAACAGCCAAAAAACTAGCCAGAAAGTTTGGTAGTTTGGATGCTTTAATGAATGCAACCAAAGAAGAATTGATGCAAACCGAAGACATTGGTGAAATTATTGCCGACAGTATCATTGCTTTTTTTAAAGACCCCCATAACCAAAAAATTATACAAGAACTAAAGAAAGCAGGATTACAGTTTTCAATCGATGAAAAACTGTTATCCCAAAAATCCGGTAAATTACAAGGGAAAACTATTGTCATCAGTGGTGTGTTTCATAAAATTTCAAGAGAAGATCTTAAAGACCTTATTGAATTGAATGGTGGCAAAGTTAGCAGCTCGGTCAGTAAAAAAACCGATTTTATTGTTGCTGGTGAAAATATGGGACCGGCCAAACTTGAAAAAGCTAAAGAACTTGGCGTGAAGATTCTTTCGGAAGATGAGTTTTTTACATTGTTGGAACAATAGACGGTTATTGTTTTCATTAGAATCAACATTATATTTTTCAAAAAACATCTGCCGGGAATAAACACAAAATTTACTTTAAATATGGTCATTGGGCTTTACCTTATCAAATGAACTGATCCAAAATATTCGTAAACATATCCTTTGTATGTTTCCACTATGATTCTGTATGGATAAACACCTGTTGGGGCAGCTATATTGTTTACCATGCCGTCCCAACTTAAATGAATATTATCTGTTTGCCAAATAAGTTCCCCCCATCTGTTAAACACATAAATGGTAATATTTTTAATCCCAAAGCCATATACCTTCCAGGTATTGTTGTGCTTGTCTCCATCGGGCGTGAAGGCATTGGGCACATAGATGGCAAACTCGGGCAAAACCCTCAAAGATTTTGCAATGGTGTCGGCACATCCCCATGCATTGTTAGCCAGCAATGTGATGGTGTACGTGCCCGTGTCGTTATAGGTATGAGTGGGATTAGGCAGGTTGGAAGTAGAACCGTCGCCGAAATTCCAAACAAACTGATTGGCCGCAAACGATTGGTTGTAGAATTGAAAATCCGGGCTGAAGATGGATTGTTGGTCGGGGGAGAAGTAGAAATCGGCCAGGGCATTTGGGAAGACCGTAACAAAATTGTTTTTGGTGATGGACGAAGCACACCCTTTGTCGGAAGTAGCCGACAAAGAGACGGAGAAGGATTTTGGGGAAGCCGTCGCATTTTCATAGCAGGCCGTAGGATTGGGCGAAGAAGCGTTGCTGCCATTACCGAGATTCCAGAGATAAGCATTGATTGTTCCGGAAGAAATGGACACATTCGCAGAGAAATTGACACACACCGGGCTGCAACCATTGGTGGTATCGGCAGAGAAATCCACCACAGGGAGAGGCCATACGTTGACCGGTTTGGTGATCGAATCGACACATCCCTTGTCGGAAGTAGCGGTAAGTTTCACATTATAGGTTCCGTCGGCGGCGTAGGTATGCGTCACAGAGCTGCCGGAAGCCGAGGAATTGTCACCAAAATTCCAGGCATATCCGGTAATGGAACCGGAAGGGATAGAGACATTGGCAGAGAAAGGCGTGGTCACTCCCAGACAAACATCCGGAGCAGAGAAATCCGGCACAGGGAGGGGCCAAACGTTAACCGTTTTGGTTACCGTGTCGGAGCAATTATTGTCGGTCGTAACGATAAGCTGCACATTGTAGGCACCATGATTGGCAAAAGTGTTGGACGGATTTTGCAGGTTGGACGAACCGGGATTGAAATTCCAGTTCCATTGCGTGATGTTTCCTGAAGCAACGGAAGAGAGGTCAACAAAAGAAGTTGATAAACCGAGACAAACATCATTGGCAGAGAAATTGGCTACAGGTTTAGGAAACACGGTGATATTTTGATAAGCGGTATCGGAGCAAGTATTGCTATCTGTGACAATTAACATATAACTGCCGGCATTATTTAAATTCACGTTGTTTAAAAATATCTGCTGCGACTGTGAAAAAAAATTATTTGGACCTGACCATTCATAAAAACTTCCACCCTGTCCGCTCAAAACTATATTTTGCCCTTCACAAACGGAGTCAATGGCATTTATCGACGCTAACGGATTTTGGTGAACAATCACATGAACGGTATCATAAGCACAAAACTCCCGGGACATAACCAAATAAACCCCGGAATCTTGCAAAGATGCATTTTGAATGGATATGGTCAATGAACCGGAAGTAAAACTTGCCGGACCTGTCCACATTACAGAACATGCATGATTATAAACCAACGAAGCATTCAGTTCCAAATTTTGTCCCTCACATACAGGTCCATTGCATGTCGCCTGAATAACGTCTTTGGGAAAGTACAACTTCAAGATAAACCCATCATCTTTGCCATTAGGTGTATTATCATAAAAAGCGCCATTGCCCGGATTTTTCAATGGATAGGTGTTAGTATCCTTGGCATTTACCCACTCTCCCGTTATGTATAGATTATCGTTTTGATCCATGACAATGCTTTCTCTGAAATCAAACCCATCCCCACCAATATAAGAACTCCACAAAAAATAATCGTAACGGTCAAATGAGGCAATCACTATATCTCTTGTACCATCAAAGGTGCTGTCAATAAAAGACAGGCATACATCTTTCAATGGCACGTCTTGTGAATTGGTGTTGAAACTAAAGTAAACCCTTCCACATTGGTCAATAGCAATGGTACGAAAAGAACTGATCCATTCCTTATTGTTGCCGCCAAAATAAGTAGACCAAACTAACTGAGAATTAGCTGAAAATTTTACATAAAATATGTCTTGTCCACCATTTAACGTACTATCTATAAAACTTCCCGAACTTTTAAGGGGTAAATCATTAGAAGTAGTCAAACCTTCTATGTAAATCTCCTGCGATAGACCAATTTTAAGTGATCGGGCATAATCATCGGCACTTCCTCCAAAATAAGTTGCCCAAAGAATGTTTCCGGAAGGAGAAAATTTCAAAATCAATGCATCATCACCTCCGGATAAAGTATCTTGATAAAAGTTTCCCATGTTTTTTGTATATAACCCGGGGGAATTTGTGTAGCCGGCAACCAACAAATTGCCAAATTGATCACATTCAATAGAGAAAGCGCTTTCGTCATTTATTCCGCCATAATAAGAGCCCCACAATTTAGTTCCGATATTGTCAAATTTAAACACAAAAATATCGGTATTGCCTGCATGAGCACTCTGAGGATAACCCGGAATAGAATTTACAGGAAGATCGGTGGAATACGTAGAACCGGCGATAAAAATATTTCCGTTATTGTCAACGTCAATACTATATGCCCGTTCTTCAGCATTTCCTCCTAAAAATGTAGACCAAACCAATGTGCCATTGGTTGAAAACTGCAATATAAATGCATCCCAATCAGACCCTTTATTTGCCTGAAAAAAAGAACCGGGTTTTTGTAATACCGGAAAATTGTTTGATTTTGTATAACCGGTCAAATAAATATAACCATTTTTATCAAACACAATCGAGGTTGAAACATCAGTCAAAGTGCCTCCATAAAAAGTGCTCCAAAGCAGTTTTCCCGTATTATCAAATTTCATTATCAAAACATCTCCCGTGCCTGCATAAGTTTTTTGAAAATAGCTGTCTGTGTTGACCAATGGGAAATTGGCAGATGTTACATATCCTGCTACATAGACATTCCCATTAGCATCCACATCAATGCATTGAGGACCATCCAGCTGAGAACCGCCAAAAAATGTTGACCAGATTATTTGTGGATCAATGATTAACTTTTTATCCGGATTTTTTTTCAATCCTTCCGGTTCAAACTTTACGAATGTCTCAAATCCTTTGTCATTATTGAATAACCGGGAATGTTGCCGATGAATAATAAAATTGGTTTTTATCGTTGAGCTTCCAATAAAACTTACTGGACTGGCTTCCTTGAATAGCCCCATCATGGTATTAATTTCCAACTCGCCCATTTTATTTATTTTCAAGGGCTTTTTTGAACGATAAAGCAATTCTATTGCTTTGTAATCACCACCCGGATGTATAACAAAATCGTATTTAAACTGTCTATCTTCCGTAAAATAAAGCACCCAGTCAATTTTTTCATATACATTTTTAATGACCAATGCTCCGTATTCTTTCACGCCATAAATTCCATCACGGCAATGCGGATAAAAAAAGTTTTTGGATCCTTCAAAAGGATTCAATTTTTCAATATTCTCACTTTTTATTTCTCCATTATTCAGTATCAACTCAATAATTTCGCTGTTGATTTTAAATTCCTCCTCTTCATGTCTGTTGAAAATATTTTCTTGGGAAATATTTTCAGATGCTTCTTCTTCTATTTTCACCACTTCAAATACTATCCCGCTCTTGGTAATCCATAAATTCATATTGGCCGAATAACTTGCAAAAAGAACATCTTGAGCCGGATTACCGTTTATATCCATCATTTGACCAAGATTCTCGACAAATCCGCCAAATTTTTCGCTTTTTATTGAAAGATTGTTTTGTTGAAAAAAATCATGCCGTATCGACAAAACAGATTTTGTCAGAAAAAATGTTGTGAGTAGAAAACATAATTTTAATGAATGCGGTCTCATTCATTTTGAGTTGCATTCAACAAATTTAACGATTAAATCTGAATACCTCAATAAATTAGAGAAATTGCGGAAAAATCACGATGAAAATCCTAAAATTCAAAATGATTAACTGAAAACCCGAAAAATTAAACTATTTTTTACCTTACTTCACAAAGAACCTATTCCAAATGATGTTCTTTTTTAATTTTTTCTACCAACGACCTTCTAATAAGAAATAAAATAAAACAAAAAACAGGCAATAAATAATACAACCAGGTTTCTTTTATTCCTGCGGCCATCGTCAAAGAGATTACAACCGACAAAGACATAATGGCCAGAGCAAGCCATATCCACATCATCATCTTGTGGTATTTGATCATTGATTTAGGATTCATCTTCAGTAACTTTTATTGTGCCATTAATTTTTTTGATTTTATATTTTGTAAATTCTTGATCGGCTTCAAAACCTTCACCACGTATAATTTCATCAGCCGTAATTATTTCAACTTCACTATTAGTGTGTATGATTTCCTTTTTTTGATCCCAAATCAACTGCTCGGTTCTAAGCTGCTTATTTTCAAACAAATCTTTCACTATCACATTATGTTTGGCAATCATCAATGCTTTATCCTGGTATAGCTCTGCAATTTCACAATTTATTTCAGATTGAACATTTCCGGCACTATCAAAAAACAAAACATTCACTCCCTGAGTCAATAAAGTAAAATTTTCAGGTTTTTCATAACGCGTCATTTTACCTGCTTTTACTTTAATTTTTGGCTCTCCAAATTCGGTGTAATCCAATGTGACATTAACCGCCTCTTCTGCAGGATATTTTTCTTTTACATACTTTTCCAATTCTGATTTATCATAAGTACAAGCAAAAAAAATAACCCCGGCAAAAATAATAGAAACCGGGGCTATCCATTTTTCTGACATAAATAGATTTATTTTGTTCTTACTGTAACCGTTTCGTTGATCCAACAACCAACTGTGTAACTATCGCCATCTTTCAACCCTTGAAAAAAACAATCTTCTTTTTTGGGGAAATATGCCGAATAACTATTGATTCGCGATTGTGCTTCTGAAGAAACGGATGCGTCCACTGCCTTTGCTTTCTGATATTTTTCAACGGCTGCTATATAAACCATTCCACGAGCACAAGGATCATCTCCGCAAGATGAAGCTGAAGCCGCATAGGCATCTCCAATCAACAAATATGCCTGGCCAAGAGAAGCATTGAGTCCGAGTGCTTTCTGGGCAGCTGTCCTTACCGCCGGATAGTTTCCCATTTTTAAATAAATCACTGCCTGTTTGATATAGTAATCGGCTTTGGTGGCAGGATCACTTTCTTGTTCAATTGCTTTATCGATATAGCTCAAAGCTTGAGAATAATCTTTTTTGCCAAAATATACCATTGCCATATTTTTTGCAGCTTCGGCACTTGGCTCCAATTTGTATAAACTTTCTGCCAGTTTAATATAGGAATTACTTTCGGTACACCCCTTTGAATCCATCATCGACGCCCATTTTTTTAGCCACTCGATATTGTTTTGATTGGCTTCGAAGTTTTTTTCCACTATTCCCACCAAAGTTTCGCAGTTGAGATAAGGTGCCGCCAGTTTTTCTATGTTTTCAAGCGCTGTTTTATAATATTGACTATATTTCTGATTATTTTGAATGTTCCATTCGGCTATTGATGCTGTAGTATTGAAATTTTCAACCACTTCCGAAGGAGATATTTTCCCTTTCTTTTCCATGTCGATGCTGGCCATCATAAAATATTGTATCGTTGCAATCAAACTCTTGTTACCCATACCGCTCACACTTTTCTTTAACATTTCATAGGCCTCTTCCACCTTTTCAGGACGGTATTTATATAAATCGGCTCCTTTATAACCCAATATCATCTCTTCTTTGCCAAAATTTTCTATTCTCCTGTCATGAATCAATAAGATTGTATCGATGTATGCTTCCTTCTTGGCTTTGTCTTTTTCATTTTTGATAAGGGCTTCATAAATATCCACTCCGTCAAGATACATCTTTTCGCTGGAAGCAGGACATAAACTAAAAGGAATAATCCAATAATTGCGTGCTTGAGCAGGATTTGATTTTATAAAATCTTTGTAAAGCGACAATCCTTCTATACACCGGATGCTGTCTTGCGGTGTTTTACCATATTTCCCTTGGGCTTGTAATTGAAAACTTCCGATTAAACCTAATGCTGCTATTAACCATATTTTTTTCATAACTCTAAATTTTAATAATACTTGCGTTTTATAAACCATTTGTCGGCAATATTTATGCCAAGATAAAAATTCACAAAAAATTCTCCGGGATAACCGACATCCCTAAACCCCCGTTTCCCAATCTCTAAGGCGACATTGATGTAGTTTTTGGTAAAATTTGCCTGATTTTTCGACATTCTGACAGGTATTGAAAGGCCCAAATTTAAAGAATATGATTCAAACGGCTTTTGATACAAGGTGTAAAATCCATTAAAATATTTAAATGCGCCTGAATAACGGAATGTTTTTATTCTTTTGATGCTGTTTGCGTCGGGAAGCCAGGATAAACCGGCCGTCAGACGATGGTTGTCTGCCATTGTTTCGTTAAAAACTGTTTTGACTCCATTCCATTTTTCAGTTTTATATTCTCCAAAAATTGCAAGATGGTCGTTCTCCCAAGTAATTCCGGCTCCATATGACCGGGCAAAAGTCACCGGAAAATTGGTTTGATTGAGATAAAGCACAGTATCTTTGATACTTTCTGTACTTTCCGACCCTTTGTATGTGTATAATAACTGATCGTATTCTGATTTTATCTGTGTCGACGGTTGCCAGGTAATTGCCAATTTTAATTTACCTTTCAGAAACTTATGATTGATGTAATTCAGGCCATAATTAAAATAATAATCGTAAGGGCTGACCGACTGAATGAAGCGGCTGTTGTAAACATTGGGAATTTCAAGAAATTCTTTTGACTGAATTTTGAAAACATTTCCAAACACATACCTAAATCCTGCACCCAGTGCAAAAGTATGAATACTGTCAATGGTTTTGTTGAATCCAAGATTGAAATACGCCTGAGTGAACCCTCCTTGCCCGGTGTTTTTAAACCGTATTTTTCCATACAACGGATCGTCGACAGTATCGATAAAGTTGTATCCGCTCCTGGTCAAAGGTTGCAACCCAAGACCGAACCCGATTTTTTTATTTACAATAGGTGCCCCGAAACCAAAATGATTGACAAGTGCATCGAAATTATATGTATTGACATTGTTGTTTTTTGAAAACGAATGCATATTCAATATACCGAGATCAAACAATGCCAAAGAATAGAATGATGTTATTGCAGGATTGGCCGGAGAAATTATGTTATCACCAATTTGGTTAAGACCTTCTATTCCGATAGAATTGTTAAATGAAGATGAATTATTAATCTCATAGCCATATCCGACCGGAGAATACATAAACTGATTGTAAGATTGAGCCATTGCAACCGCAGTCAAGAAAAAGAGTGAGACCGGAAGAATTATTTTAAAATTCATTAAGTTTAAACAATGCATAAATTCCTTTCAATAAAAAATTTGCAGGTGCAAAGATGGCATTTTTAAGGTGGTTTTCAAAATATTTTGAGTCGCCACCACTGATAACGCAAATTCCGTCAGGATATTGCCTAAAAAACTCATCTGTCATTTTAGTTGCCTCCAACACGGCAGAATAGACCGATCCAAGCCAAAGGGCTTGAAAAGTATTTTTAGCCGGGAACGAATAAGTCAAATCTCCAATTTTCCCCGAAATATCCGGAAGGTTTGAAGTAAATGCAGGGAACGACTTTGCTCGCATGGTTATTCCCGGACTGATCATACCCCCCAAATGATGATTTTTTTCATTAACAAAATCATATGTTATGCAAGTTCCTGCATCTATCAAGAGCAATGGTCTATTTGGATACGCCTCAACACCGGCAGCAATCACAGCCATTCTGTCCTGCCCTATTTGTGATAAATCATAATCGCTCGTAAAATTGAATTTTTGTAGGTCTTTTATGGATTTAGATTCCGATGAAGTATTGATTTTTTTCAGAAACGGCATGATCTCAGAATCTTTCTTGACACTTGCATAAATAGTTTTATCAAACGATGCGTTTGATATTTTTTTGGAAAATTTTTCAATGTCATATTCACAGTCAAATACTTTACCGAGCGGTTGATCATTTTGAAAAACTGCCCATTTGATTCTTGTATTTCCGAAATCGATACAAAGTGTTTTCATTTATGCTTATTCCGGGTTTGTTTACGCCTTTTCCATTCTTTCAACAACAATGACAATTCTCTGCTTTGTTGACCTGCTACCGAGGTATTTTCTTGTGCACGACGAATCAAATAAGGGACGACATCTTCCACCGGGCCGTATGGCAGATATTTAGCCACCCTGTATTGACGGGCTGCAAGATTGAACGAGATGTGGTCGCTCATTCCATATAATTGGGCAAAATAAAAATTTGGATCTTGTTTATCCACATTGTTTTTTTTCATCAACTCTATCAGCAATAAGCAACTTTTTTCATTATGTGTCGCATTACAAACAGCCACAACATCCCTGTTTTCAACGCAGATGTGCAAGGCCTGATTAAAAGCATTGTCTGTGGCTTCTTTAAATGGATGTATGGGCGATTTATAGCCGAGTTTTTCTGCCCGCTCCCGTTCTTTTTCCATATAGGCGCCTCTAACAAGTTTAACGCCATAGTAAATGTTGTTACGTTTTGCCCATTCTATCGATTGCTTTAAATAATCGAGTCGATCGGTGCGATACATCTGCAAGGTATTATATACCACCGGTTTGGTTTTATTAAACATCAACATGCACTCCTCAACAAGATTGTCTACAGGCGTTTGAATCCAGGATTCTTCTGCATCCACAAAAACACTCACATTGTTTTCATATGCATACTTGCAAACCGATATAAACCTTTCACGTGCACGAGTCCATTCATCCTCTTCCTCTTTGCTTAATTTCTCACGTATACTCAGTTTTTCCAGCAAAGAAAAACGAATAAGACCGGTAGGTTTAAAAACGGCAAACGGAATAGCTTTGTTTTGTTTTGAAAGAAGAATATTTTTTTTTATCTCTGAGGCAGTTCGGTCAAATTCTTCTTCGACCTGCTTGCCTTCCACTCCATAGTCCAAAATGGATTCTACGTTATACCGGTAAATTTTTTCAACTGTTTGCAAGGTCTCTTGCAAATTCTCTCCTCCACAAAATTGGCTGAATAGTGTATTTTTCAAAACCCATCTTACAGGCAATTTATTTTCGACGGCCCAAAGTGTCAAACTTGACCCAAATCTGACCAACCATGGATAACCGATCAATCGGAAAATCCATATGGCTTTCTTCAATTCGTCATCGTTTTTATATTCAAAAGCTATTTGCGTATTGTCAAAAATATTTTCTTCGCGATCCATACAATCCTTTTAAAACTGTGACAAAGTAAATCAAAAAAAAAGGTAATTTTATCAACGTGTTCAAAATGAAAATCACCGGATGTTGAAGGGCGATATTTTTCATGTGCTGAAATTAGCCCTATCTTTGCAGCGTTTGTAAAATTTTGAACGAATCAACATATGCCAAAAAACAAATTGAAAAAGTTTGCAGAGAATTATCAAATGCCACATGTCATTCAACCTTCTTTTGAAGAAGTGTTTAACAAAGATTATTTTTTGAAAAACAAATGGAATCAAGAAGAATTTAAACGAATGTCGCCATTGATTCTGGAGTTGGGTTGCGGCAAAGGGGAATATACAGTCGGCCTGGCAGAAAATTTTCCGGACAAAAATTTTATCGGCATCGACATAAAAGGTGCCAGAATTTGGTATGGAGCAAAAGCTTCTCTGGAAAAAGGATTGAAAAATGTCAGATTTTTGAGAACAAGAATAGATTTTTTGAATAGTTTTTTTGCCCGTAACGAAGTGGACGAAATTTGGTTGACCTTTCCCGATCCTCAAAAAGAAAAAGAAAGAAAACGTCTAACATATGACCGTTTTTTGATGATGTATAAAGAAATTCTTAAGCCCGAGGGTAAAATACACCTTAAAACAGACAGCGATTTGTTATATGAATATACTATGAATCAAATAGAAAAAACAGGCATGCGTATATATCAGAATACTCCGGATTTATATGCAGACAATCAAAATAGTCAATTGCCAGTTTATTTGAAGTCCATACAAACACACTACGAAAAAATGTTTTTAAAGGAAAACAAAACAATTAAATATCTCTGTTTTGGTTGGTAAGATGAATAAGGACTCACTGACATTTGAATTGGTATGGGAGATTGTAAGAAAAATCCCTCCCGGCAGGGTGACCACTTATGGCGCTATAGCCAGATGCCTTGGCACAAGCAAAGGAGCACGTTGGGTTGGTTGGGCTATGAATGCGAGTCATCAGGCAGCCAATCCTGTGCCTGCCCACAGAGTGGTCAACCGGAATGGCATGCTCACCGGCAAATGGCATTTTGAAACGCCCGAACGCATGCAACAATTATTGGAAAAAGAAGGCATAAAGGTTGTGAATGACAAAATTGTTAACTTTGAAAAATATTTCTGGGACCCTCTTGAAGAATTGATTTAAAATGACCACAACATTTTTTCTGATCATCTTAGGCCTTGTTTTGTCGGCATTTTTTTCGGGCATGGAGATGGCTTTTATCACAGCCAACCGTTTGAAAATAGAGATCGACAATCAACAAGGGAAATGGTATGGCAGAGTGCTCTCAAAATTTGTTGACGACCCTGCCCCCCTAATCACAACATTCCTGGTAGGAAATAACATTGCTCTTGTAATTTTCGGATTGTCATTCAATGAATTGTTTGATCCTGTCGTGCAGCAATGGATTAAAGAAAATTACCTGCAATTGATAATCACTACCATAGCTTCCACAGCCATTGTCCTGGTTTTTGCTGAATTTATTCCCAAAATTATATTCGGTTTGCAATCAGATGCGGCTTTGCAAACTTTCTTTCCATTGATGTTTCTTTTTTACATAATTTTTTATCCTATTGTTTTTTTAGTAAATCAATTTATCTTGCTAATCTATAAAATCACAGGCAACCATCAACAAGAAAACAAAAGAATATTTTCCAAACACGACCTTGATCACATGATAGAAAATATCAACGAAGAAGTAGAAGAAAATTTATACAACGAACTTGAAATATTGAAAAACGCACTTGAGTTTACCAACCTGAAAATACGCGATTGTATGGTTCCCCGGACAGAAATTTGCGCCATTGAAATAGATCAACCCATCGAACAATTAAAAAAGTTATTTATTGAAACCGGCTACTCTAAAATATTGGTTTATAGAGACAACATCGACAACATCATTGGTTATGTGCATTCTTTTGAAATGTATAAAAAACCTGAAAGTATCAAACAGGTGCTAAAAAGCACCATTTATTTGCCCGAAACCATGAGTGCCCAAAATGCACTCAAACAATTAATCAAACAAAGGAAGAGCATAGCAGTGGTGCTTGATGAATTTGGAGGAACGGCAGGCATAGTGTCTATAGAAGATATCGTTGAACAAATTTTTGGAGAAATAGAAGACGAACATGACGAACAAGAATTGACCGAAAAGAAAATTTCAGACAACGAATACCTTTTATCCGGACGTCTGGAAGTTGATTATCTTAACAAAAAATATGGTTGGGAAATTCCTGAAAATGAAAATTACTCCACACTGGCCGGGCTTGTTTTACATCATATGCAATCTATCCCTAAACCCAACGATAGAATTGTTATTGACAATTATACCATCATCGTCAAACAAGTCAACAATAAAACCATTGATTTAGTATTGCTAAAAATCAACGATTAATTGCAAAAATTCTTAATACCTTTTACACTTTGAGTTGCAAACTTGTTGTCAAAAAAAGTTATTGGTTTTAGGAACTTTAGTATATTCGCAGCCCGTTTAAAATTATTTTACAATGGCATTAATAGGAAAAATCAGAGAAAAATTTTCAATTCTCTTGCTGGTATTGATAGGCGGATCGTTGCTTGCTTTTATTCTTAACGATTTCTTAAGCAACCGTGGTGCTTTTAATTCTCAAGACAGAAGTGTGGGAGAAATTGCCGGAGAAGAAATATCGGTCTTGGAGTTTGAAAACCGCGTCAATCGCGAAGTTGCCAATTATGAAGAAAGACAGCAACAACCGGCCACTGCAGACGTTGTTCAAACCATCAGAGAACAGGTTTGGTATCAAATTCTTACCGAAAAGCTGATCGACAAAGAAATTGCCAAATTAGGTCTGGATGTGAGCCCCGAAGAACTTTTTGACATGATTCAAGGAAAAAACATTCACCCGCAAGTAAAACAAGCATTTACCAATCCTCAAACCGGAGAATTTAACACACAAGACGTTATACGATTTTTGAAAAACATGGATCAAGACCCATCCGGAAAAGCAAAAGCCCAATGGTTGCAATTTGAAGATTTCATTGCAAAAGAACGCTTGAGAAACAAATACTATACATTGATCAAAAAAGGTCTATATGCCACTTCTATAGAAGCAAAAATCGATCATGTCAACAACAACAAAAAAATGAACATTCAATATGTAGTGAAAAGATACGAATCATTGCCCGATTCACTTGTCAGTATCAGTGATGATGAAATTGAAGAATATTACAGCGAACACAAAAATTTGTATAAACAAGACGAATCAAGAGAAATTTTATACGTCAGTTGGGACATCTATCCTACTCAGAAAGATTTTGAGGAAGCACGTAAATGGGCTGAAGATATTGTAGAAGAATGGGCAGCCATAAAAGACCCTAAAGAAGACACATTGTTTATACTCAACAATTCCGACAACCCCATGAATCCACAATATTATTCTCCCGGAAAAGGATTGCCTTTGGCTTTTGACACTGTTGCTTTCAACAAGCCAGAAGGCACAGTGCTGCCCCCGGTCATGGAAGGCAATGTATATCAAATAGCGAAAGTAATTAAATTTAAAGAAGCTCCCGACAGTGTCAAAGCACGGCATATTTTAATCAATATTGAGGAGCAAGGCGATAGTGCTGCATTTGCAAAAGCCGACAGTTTAAAAAAATTAATAGAACAAGGAAAAGCCAAATTTGAAGATCTCGCAAAAGAATTTTCGCAAGATTTTGGATCTGCCCAAAAAGGAGGCGATTTGGGCTGGTTTACAGAAGGTGTCATGGTAAAACCCTTTAACGACGCTTGCTTTTCTGCCAAAAAGGGCGAAATGAAAATTGTTAAATCAGAATTTGGAGTTCATTTAATCAGGGTCGAAGATATCGGTAAACCCGTCAGAAAAGCACTCGTGGGCATCATAGAAAGAAGAGTTGAACCGGGCAATGAAACTTTTGAACAGGCATATAACGAGGCCTCCAGCTTTTCCTTTGAAGTCACCGATGCCGAATCATTCGAAAAAATTGCCAAAGAAAAAGGATATATCCTGCGCGAAGCAAATGTCAAACCCAACGATCGTCTTATCAATGACATTGCAGGAGCACGTGAATTGGTCAGATGGGCTTTCAACAACGATAAAAATGAAATTAGCGAACCCATGCGTTTCGACAACAAAATTGTAGTAGCAGTGATTAAAGAAGTATACGAAAAAGGCATAGCCCCCTTGGAATTTGTCAAAGAAGACGTGAAACGTGAAGTGTTAAAAGAGAAAAAATATCAAATGTTTTCTCAAGAATTCGGCACCTACACTTCTTTACAAGAACTATCAGGACAGTTGAAATTGCCTGTAGAGAATGCCTTTGGTATCACATTTGCCAATTATTCTATTCCTAATGTTGGCCGGGAGCCCTTTTTGCAGGGAAAAATATTTTCACTTGACAAAGGTCAATTGTCCAAACCCATTAAAGGAAACACCGGTACATTTGCCGTATATGTTTCTGACATTATTGAAGCTCCTGAGATGACCGACCCCGATGCCATTCAGAAAAGAATCATGTCCGGCATGCAAAACAGAGTGCAATTTGAGGTTTATGAAGCATTGCGTGAAAAAGCAAATGTCGTGGATAAAAGAATCAAATTTTATTAATGGACCTATACCGGAAAAAAAAGGGAATGCAATGCATTCCCTTTTTTTGTAAATAGACAAATTTTTGATTTTTCCTAAAGAGGAATAATGTTAAAATCGTATGGAGAAATGTGAAATATATCCTGTCCAAAATGAAGATTTGGATGAGATATATACACTATGCAATGTTTGCCTCGGGAAAAATTATATTTCTAAAAACGAACTGATAAACTTTCCCACCCAACCGTACATTGCCTTAAAAGCTGTATATCAGAATCAATTGGCGGGAATAGCCGTCGGTCGGAAAATTGCATGGAAAGATTTCAAAACAATACTGCATGAACATTTGGCTGAAACGGAAATAAATCTCAATTTAAACGACAATAAAATAGTTGGATGGCGAAAACATTTATGTGTTTATCCGCTTATGAGAAATAAAGGTATTGGGAAGATGCTGTCAGTGCGGTTGCATCAATCATTTATACATGAAAATATAACACCGGTGTTTTCTTTCATTTGGGATTATCCGGGCAACATCATGGCCAATATGCTTTCCGGAATGGGATATAAAACTTTGGGAAAAATTGCCTACTTTTGGAAACACGAGAGCTTGCAAAAAAGTTATGAATGTCCCATTTGCGGATGTCCTTGTATATGCAATGCAAAACTTATGATGTATGAAAAAAAGTAAAAGATTGTTAGGTTTTTTCCTGCTTCTAATTTTATTGGCCGGTTTGCTCCAATCATGCGCATCACAGCGGAAGTGCAATGGAAAAAAAGGAATCAAAACACCCATGGGATTGATGTAAGCACATTTAACTGCCATGAAAAGATTTTTATTTTTATCTCAGAATACTTTTATTCTTTGCATGCAGCAGTATGAAAAATGATTCAAAAACTGCCATCAACAACCTTCCCCCTTTGCATTTTGAAATCATTAAAGAAGGCATGAATGCGTATGCCTTTGATCAAGCACAATTTCGAATAATACAATCCGACAAAACATTTAAACAAATATGGGACAGTTTGAACCAAGACATGCCGGAACCTCTACCGGAAATCGATTTTAATAAAAACATGGTTGTTTTCTATTCTTATGGCCCTTTCAATCATGGTGGATATACATTGAAATTACACCATGTTGAAGAAAATGAAAAAGAAATTATCTTGCATGTTTTTATGCAATCACCCAATCCTGACGACTTTGTTACTGAAGTTTTGACACATTTATATTTTTTAGTCAAAATAAACAGAACAAATAAACCTGTCAAAATAATTAAAATTGATAAACCCGATTGAACAAAAGCGGCTTCTAAAAGATTTTAAAGAATTGATATTTAGGCGAATTTTATGCAATTTTGTAAATTAATATGAAGCATCTTTGGTTATTGATAACGGTAATGTTTTTGTTCAATTGCAGAAACTTTGGTATTTCCAACAAAAATAAATTTCAATATGAAATTATAGAACAAGGTACTTATGCCTCAGGATACGTCAAACCACAAAATAGAGTCCTTGACAATCAAATTGAATTTAAAAATGTTTGGGATAGCATTCACAGCGTAGAACCTTCAGACAAACCCATACCGTTAATCGATTTCGACAGACACGCTGTTTTATTTTTTGCTTCAGGCAGAGATTCACACGGCGGATCTATTTTGCGATTTAAAGATGTGAAAGAAAAAAGAAATGAAGTGATATTGTATTTATATCTCAAAAGCAAAAAGAGAAAAATCGATTCACCGGTAACTCCGGTGATCACAAACCAATATTTATTGATAAAAATAAACAGGAAAGATAAACCATTCAGGGTTGAATACATTCCCGAAAACAGCAATTAAAAATCAAAGAAACTATGGAACAATATCATGCATTATTGAAACACATTCTGGAAAATGGTGTTAAAAAGAATGACCGGACCGGCACAGGCACTTTGAGTGTTTTTGGTTATCAAATGCGGTTTGATTTACAAAAGGGATTTCCTTTGGTAACCACCAAAAAATTACACGTAAAATCGATCATTCACGAATTATTGTGGTTTTTAAAAGGAGAAACCAACATTGCATATTTACATCAAAACGGTGTGACCATCTGGGATGAATGGGCCGATGAAAACGGAAATTTGGGGCCTGTTTATGGTTATCAATGGAGAAGCTGGCCTGATTACCATGGCGGACACATCGATCAAATAACCAACGTCATCGAACAAATAAAAACCAATCCTGATTCACGCAGGTTAATTGTTAGCGCCTGGAATGTTGCACTAATCGATCAAATGGCCTTGCCTCCCTGTCATATTTTGTTTCAGTTTTATGTAGCCGACGGTAAATTATCCTGTCAATTGTATCAAAGAAGTGCAGACACATTTTTGGGTGTGCCTTTCAACATAGCATCATACGCATTGTTGACCATGATGGTGGCACAAGTTTGTAACCTCCAACCCGGAGAATTTATCCATACTCTTGGAGACGCCCATTTATATCTAAACCACATAGAACAAGCCAAATTGCAACTTTCACGCGATTTCAGACCATTGCCAAAAATGAAATTAAACCCTGAGATAAAAAATATTTTTGACTTTACATATGATGATTTTCAATTGGAGGGATATGATCCACATCCGCATATTAGAGCCGAAGTTGCCGTGTAATTTTTTGTTTGAATTATGAAAGGTGTAGTCGTAAAAACAACCGGCAACTTACATTGGATTGAAGGAGAGGATCTCAAACAATACATTTGTGTCTTAAAAGGCAAATATCGGCTTGATGAGCATCAATTGACCAATCCCATAGCCGTAGGCGATCACGTGGCTTTTGAATGGAATGAAGAAAAACAAAAAGGAGTCATCACCCAAATCTATCCTCGAAAAAATTATATCTTACGCAAAGCCACAAAATTATCGCGACGTTATCATATCATTGCTTCAAATGTTGACCTTGCTTTAATTTTCTTTACCATCAAATTGCCCAAAGTATTGCCTGCCTTTATTGACCGTCTGCTTGTGGCTGTAGAATCGTTCAGAATTCCTGCCGCAATTGTGTTTAATAAAATTGACCTGTATGATGAAGACGACCAAATGGAGCTCTCTTATTGGAAAGATGTTTACGAATCGATTGGCTACGAATGCATCCCGGTCTCTGCCGTTACACATACAGGACTGGAGATCGTCAAAGAAAAAATGAAAAACAAAGTTTGTGTCATGACCGGTAATTCAGGCACAGGCAAATCATCCTTGTTAAAAGCCATTGCCCCGGAACTTCAAGTCAGAATCGGAGAAATATCTGCACAACATCTCACAGGCAAACACACCACAACTTTTGCACAAATGTACCGTTTATCTTTTGGAGCACAACTTATTGACACGCCGGGATTACGCGCTTTTGCCCCGGTAGACATTGAAAAGCAACATCTTTCGCACTATTTCCCGGAGATGCGTATTTACCTTAACCAATGTAAATTTAACGACTGCAGACATATTAACGAGCCCGGATGCGCCGTGTTGGCTGCGCTTGAAGAAGGTAAAATTGCACCTTCCCGTTATCAGTCATATTTGGATCTCTATTTTGATGACAACAATGACCCATACAGAAGGGATGAATATGCTTAAAAACTATGAGAGTAGTAATACAAAGAGTATTGAGTGCTTCGGTGGATGTCGAAGGAAAAACCATTGCAAGCATCGGCAAAGGCCTTCTTTTGCTGTGTGCTTTTGAAGCATCAGATAATGAACAAGACCTGACCCGGATGACAGGTAAAATTTCCCGATTGAGAATTTTTTCTGATAATGAAGGCAAAATGAATTTATCTGTAATGGATATTGACGGAGATGTGTTGGCTGTTAGCCAATTTACGTTGTATGCATCTACAAAAAAAGGCAATCGACCTTCGTTTGTACGTTCGGCACCACCCGAAATAGCCGCCCGGTTATTTGAAAATTTTTGTAAAATGCTATCTGCTTATGTTGGAAAAAACATCCAAACAGGCATTTTTGGAGCAGATATGAAAGTAAAGCTTATTAATGACGGACCGGTAACAATAATAATTGATTCAAAAAACAAAGAATAAATGAAAAGTAAAGAAAACATTACGCTCGAGGAGGTCCAGAAACAAGTAGACCAATGGATACAAAACTGTGGGGTCAGATATTTCAATGAATTGACCAACCTTGCTTTACTGACCGAAGAAGTGGGAGAAGTAGCCAGAATTATGGCCCGACAATTTGGAGAACAAAATTCAAAACCGGGAGAAAAAAACAAAGAGTTGGCCGACGAACTCGCCGATGTCTTGTTCGTTTTGGTATGCATAGCCAATCAAACCGGCATTAATTTGAGCGAAGCGTTTCTTAATAATCTGAATAAAAAATACCAAAGGGATAAAACACGACATAAAAATAATAAGAAATTAACCCGATGAATCGTCCAAGGATTTGCAGCAAAACTGTTTTAGATACCACAATACCCGGTATTACTTTCGACGAAAACGGCGTGTGTCATTATGTAAAAATCTATGAATGGCTCGACCGGCAATACCCCATCATCAATGGATACTCGCCATTGTTGGAAAATCTCATTAAAGAAATTAAATCCTCAGGAAAAAAAAAGGAGTTTGATTGTGTTGTCGGAGTAAGTGGAGGCACAGACAGTACATACACATTGCTTAAGGCAGTGGAATGTGGATTAAAACCCCTGGCAGTACACTGCGATACGGGCTGGAATTCCGTTGAAGCAGTGAAGAATATCAAAAATGCCTGCAACAAACTAAATGTGCCTCTTGTGACCTATGTTCTGGATTGGGAAGAATTTAAAGCGCTTCAGGTTGCCTTTTTGAAAGCGTCCGTACCGGATGTGGACATCCCTGCCGATGTGGCGATACATTCAGTATTGATAAAAACAGCAGCAAAAGAAGGGATAAAATATGTTTTAAACGGGCATTCTTTTCGCAATGAATTCTTGATGCCTATTGGTTGGACATATATGGATGGACGGTATATTTCTTCGGTTTATAAAATTTTTAACCGGAAAAAACTAAAAAAATACCCAAACTTCACGCTCTTTGATCTTTTTTATTTCAATATCTTGAGAGGAATTAAAGTAGTTCCGTTTTTAAATTATTTTGATTATAAAAAACCACACGCAAAACAAGAGCTAAAAGAAAAACTTCATTGGCATGATTATGGTGGTCATCATCATGAATCCATTTTCACACATTTTGTTCAATCATATTATTTACCAAAAAAATTCAATATTGACAAAAGAAAAACCGAACTATCTGCTATGATTCTCAATGGTGTCATAAGCAGGGCAGAAGCTCTTGAAATTTTAAAAACTCCCTATCCATTTCGCTCCGAGATTGTTGAATATGTTTGTCAAAAATTAGATATAAGCTCCGTAGATTTTGAAAAAATAATGAGAGCTCCCAACAAAACTTTTCTCGATTATCCCACTTATTATGCTTTGATCAAGAAAATCAGACCAATTGTCAAACTGGCAACCCGATGGGGATTTTTACCTGAATTGATTTACCGGAAATATTACTTTTGAAGGTTATTTTCTCTTGATGCCTATTAAAGTAATATCGTCGCCGGGCCCATTTTCTCCGGCATAATTCCATAATGCATCTTCAATTTTTTTTACAATTTGATTAATTGGTTGATGCCTGTTGTCAAAAACAATCCGGGCCAATCTTTCTATACCAAATGGCTGTTGTTCATTATTCTGAAGTTCACAAACACCATCGGTATATGCAATTAAAATGGCTCCCGGTGAAGTCAAAACAGAACCTGTTTCTATTTCTTTCATATCAGGAAATGCCCCCAGCATGATGGCTCCACTGTTTAAATAATGCAACTCGTCCTTATCTATAAATATCGGCGGGAAATGGGCGCAATTGATGTATTCCATTTTGTTTTCGGTCAAAGAATATTTGCAAATAAAAAAGGTAATGAACTTTTCTCCTTTGGTATTTTCATAAATCAATGAATTGAGTTTTCTGACTATTTCCTCCAAATCTTGCGTATACTGTATGATAATTTTTATGGCTGCTTGAAGGTTTGACATAATCAATGCAGCAGGTATGCCCTTGCCCGAAACATCGGCAATACAAAACAAGAATGTATCATGACTGATGCGAAAAAAGTCAAAATAATCTCCCCCTATAAATTGATGCGGAACATACAAACTTGCCACAGAAAAATACTCATCTCCGGGCAATTCCAATGGAATTAATTTTTGCTGCATGGCAGAGGCAAGGTCCATTTCTTTTTTTTGAATGGCTTGTTGCATGCTTTCTTTTGAAAGCCGTTTATTTTCAATCGCAACAATGATAATATTCAACAATGTTTGAATAAACGCCAAATGTTTGATACTCGGACTCAACCCTAGAATTTCCGGCATAATGTCCCCAATGATCAAATATGCAAGAATTTCATCGTTATGATGAACCGGAATAATGATATCGAAATCTTTCAAATCCGGATATTTTTCAGGGCTAATGACCACTATGTCCTTGGTTTCGGGAAGATCCACTTCGGGTCTTATCTGTTTGGCGAGTTTTTCGTCAACATTTCTTCGTATAACATTTTCCCACTCTCCTTTATTTTTAATATACAACAAAATTCTTTGAATCCCCAATCGATGAGCCACCTCCATTAAAAAGAAATCGATCAATTCTTCCTTGGTGGCATTGTTGTTTATGGCAAATGTCAAATCTTTTAATACATTCAACTTATACTGGGAAAGATTGTGTTTGCGTGTTTTCATAATCTTTTTTCACTTTTAAACCACTCCAACAACTGTTTTATTCCTGCCAATTCCCTGAATTTTTGAGATGCTTCGCCGGCCGGTGATCCAAAATATTTTTTTCCTCCATCAATGGATTTATCTACGCCCGATTGGGCATAAACCACCGCATCGTCACCAATATGAATGCCGCTTGTGATGCCGACTTGTCCCCAAAGTGTGACCCTGTTGCCAATAGTAACACATCCGGCTATTCCTACTTGTGCAGCAATCAAACAATTCTCACCGATGACCGTATCATGGCCAATATGAACCAAGTTGTCGATTTTTGTGCCTTTTCCTATCTTGGTGTAGGACGATACCCCTTTGTCTATTGTGCAATTGGCTCCTATTTCGCAATTCTCTTCAATGATTACACCACCACAATTGTTCAATTTTACGTATTGGCTGCCCTCTTTCCGCTTATAATAAAACCCATCTGATCCAATCACTGTTGATGCATGTATGATGCTGTAGGATTTTATAATGACGTTTTCATATAACGTTACATTCGGATGGATTACACATCCGGCTTCCACTATACAGTTGGGTCCTATAACCGCTGTTGAATGCACGATAGCAGAAGGATGGACCTTTGCTGTCGGATGAATCTTGTGAATGTTGATTTCCCTGTCGAAAAAATAACTTACTATGAAATTATAATCATCAAAAGGGGACGGGCTGATGATCAGTCCTTTTCCGGGCGGACATTCAACTTCTTGATTGATGATGATAAATGTGGCAGGAGATTCCAATGCTTTTTTATAGTATTTGGGATGATCCACAAACATAATGTCTCCTTGTTCTACCCGATGAATTTCGTTTATGCCTTCCACCGGCATATCACCATCACCGACATAAGGCCTTCCCAATAACTTGGCAAGATCCTTAAGCAAAATTTTTTTGGGAAATTTCATTTTTTATGGAATTTAATCTATTTTTTAAGTCCTGAATATCCTCAACGGTAATATTTAAATGCGTCACCCATCTGAACCATTCACCCATACGGGTATAACCAATGGAGAATTTTTCCAACAAATTTATCCAAATTGATGACTCTACAGAAGGGCGATATAAAATAATATTTGTTTGCACGGGTTTTATCTCATCGGCCAATTTAAGCTTTTGCAACGTTTCTGCCAACTTGTATGCATGTTTGTGGTCTTGTTCCAAACGATCAATATTGTTTTGCAAGGCAAAAATGCCGCAGGCAGCCATATATCCTGCCTGTCTCATCCCTCCACCAAAAAGTTTTCTGATTCTACGCGAAGATTTGATGAATTGCCCATTTCCACATAATACGCTTCCAAGAGGAGCACCCAGTCCTTTCGACAAACAAATGCTCACCGAATCGACGTAAGAACAAAAATCCCGGGCACTATAACCTGCTGCTATACATGCATTGAATAATCGAGCACCGTCTAAATGCACTTTTAACCCATGCTTTTCGGATAAATCTTTTATTTTTTTTACGTTTTCAATAGGCCAAGCACTTCCTCCTCCTTTATTACACGAATTTTCCACAACAATCAATTGGGTTGGAGGAAAATGGATATCATCGGGATTGATCAATGATTCTACTGCAGTATCATCAAACAACCCATTGCCCCCTTTGATGGTTTTGGCAGTCAAACCCGAATGAAACGCCGGACCTCCGCCTTCATATAACAACACATGGCTGTATTCGTGGACAATCATCTCTCCGGGGCTTGACGTCCATACTTTTATGGCAATTTGGTTGGCCATTGTTCCCGATGGACAAAAAAGTGCATCTTCTTTTCCGGTGATGTCGGCGGCCATCTTTTCCAACTCTCTTACCGTAGGATCTTCACCCAACACATCATCCCCCACCTCGGCTTTCAACATAAATTCCAGCATTTCTCCGGACGGCTTTGTCACCGTGTCACTTCGTAAATCTATAAATTTCATTTTAAATTTCCTTACTTTTGCTTTCAATAAACAAATCCAAAAGTATGAAGAAATTATTATTTGGCGTCATTTTAAATACTATTGCTTTCAGTTTGTGGGCACAAGATGATATTGATTTCACCCCTCCAAAAACAATCAACATAGATGATGAAAGTGACCTGACCAATCAATGGGAAACTACCTTAGGTTGGGGATTTATCATTGCCCAGCCAAACGCTCCGGGTGCCGAAATCAAACCTGTTTCCAGTCATCAATTTCATTTTGGTTTAAAATACTTTTTTGATATTTCGAAAATTTATCTGCCCGGTTTTGAGTTAAATTATGAGTATAATACTTATAAATTGGTTCAAGATTCCAATAAAATTTTCCCAAACACTAATTTACATCAAAGGCAACAACTCAACATCAACACGATTAATTTACAATTCAACAATCGTTTGGTTTTCAAGAGAAAAGAACAAAAACCTTATTTATTCATGGATATTTCAGGATATGCCGGATGGAACTTTGCCACATCCGTCTATACTGTCGATACACATACAAGCGTTAACTATTATGGGGGATCCAAAACAGAAGTTTATTACCGCAATCTGATTTATATTGAAGATTTGCAATACGGAATTAAAACCGCTCTTTTTATTAAAAATTTCGGAATTTATGGTCAATACCGTTTGAATAATCTTATTAAAAAATCATTTTATTATCCTGATATGCCACAATGGCTGGTTGGGATCATGATTAAATCATAAATGCATCAGTTTACTTTCCATAAACATTTAAATAATATGCATAGGCCTCTACAAACAATTCAAAATCTTTGATATTAACTCCAGTTACAGGAAAACCAATGGCTTCTATGAGCGATAATCGTATTTGACCGTTATTATTTTTTTTATCTTTTTTGATAATTTCAAACAAGCGGATCAAATCATTTTCATCGAGTTCGATAAAAGGATACAATTGGGCAATAAATACAGCAACTTCATTGAGAGTGTCCCACTCCAATCCACAAAATTTGTAAGAAAAATACAACTCCATGATCATCCCAGCTGCTACTGCTTCTCCATGATAAATGTCTGCTTTTTTTTCAATAGCTAAAGTTTCTAAAGCATGTCCGACAGTATGACCAAAATTCAATGCTTGACGCATGCCTCTGTCGAGAAAGTCGC
This sequence comes from Vicingaceae bacterium, assembly GCA_026003395.1. Taxonomy (NCBI): domain Bacteria; kingdom Pseudomonadati; phylum Bacteroidota; class Flavobacteriia; order Flavobacteriales; family Vicingaceae; species Vicingaceae bacterium. The sequence continues at coordinate 8,577 of BPHE01000019.1, read as the reverse complement.
CCGAGACAATTTTTTGTTTTATTTTCACAGAGAATAAAATAGCTTGTTGTAGCTTTTCAAATTCCCCCAATGGCATAGTTTGAAGAAAATGCCAATATCCGGGATCTTGTATCAGCGCATGTTTGATCATTTCTGCAAAGCCATTGATCATTTGGCGTTTAGAAAGAGTCCTTAAAAATTCAGGATAAATAAATACAGCTTCGGGCAATTGATATGTCCCCAACTGATTTTTATAATGCTTGAAATTCACACCATTTTTTCCACCAATCGCAGCATCACATTGGGCCATCAGTGTAGTTGGAAAAAGCACATAATCCACTCCTCTTTTGTAGACCGATGCACAAAATGCCCCTAAATCACATACCATCCCCCCTCCCAAAACCACCACTAACACATTCCTGTCGTATTCGTGTTCCAGCCATGTATTCCATATATGTATGCAGGTTTGGATATTTTTATTTTCTTCTCCGTCGGGCAATACAATCACAGGGACATTTTCAGTAACAGGAACATTTTCGTAAAGCAATGGCAAACACTTTTCGGCAACATTTACATCTGTCAGGATTACACAATCCGAATAATTACGGGCATCGAGAAAATATTTTTCGAAAAACTCAAATACTTCCTTGCCAATGAATACGTTATGTTCTTTTGCGAGTTCCATTTTCGCCGGCAATGTTATTTAAATTTTATGGAATGATACAATTTTATGTTTTGATATAGACAAATAAACTGTCTGAGTGAAATTATTCTCCTAATATACAAAATTGCATAAACAAGTCAGACAGAAAATCCAAATTAATTCTCTGTAGTGGTTTTTCCCGGCTTACGCAATTCAAAGTTTTTACCTAAATATACTTTTCTGACTTGTTCATCATTTGCCAAATCTTCAGCTGTGCCATGTTTTAAAATTTTTCCTTCAAACAACAAATACGCCCTGTCTGTTATCGACAAAGTTTCATGCACATTATGATCTGTTATCAATATTCCTATATTTTTCGTTTTTAATGTTGCCACAATTTCTTGTATATCTTCCACCGCAATGGGATCTACACCGGCAAATGGTTCATCCAATAAAATAAATTTTGGATTGGAAGCCAACGATCTGGCAATTTCTGTCCTTCGACGTTCTCCCCCTGACAATAAATCCCCACGGTTTGTTCTAACGTGTTTCAATCCAAATTCTTCAAGTAATTCTTCCAATCTGTCTTTCTGTTGATGTTTGTCTTTCAAAGTCATTTCCAATACTGCCATGATGTTGTCTTCGACCGACAATTTTCTGAAAATGGATGCTTCCTGGGCAAGATAACCTATGCCTCTCCGGGCTCTTTTATACATGGGCAAATCTGTAATATCTTGATTATCCAGAAAGATTTTCCCTGCATTGGGTTTTATCAGTCCCACTATCATATAAAAAGTTGTGGTTTTACCGGCTCCATTTGGCCCCAATAAACCAACTATTTCTCCCTGACGTACTTCTACCGAAACATTGTTGACGACAGTGCGTGATTTATATTTTTTGAGCAAATTTTCAGACCTTAAAATACTTTGATATTCCATATTAAAATCCTATTTCAAAAGTTGTTCTAATGTTAAATTTGGCAATATTCGGATTATTCAAATGAGTCATTCTCCATAAAGCATCGATTCTAAACAATCTAAAAATATTTTCCACCCCAATAGACGCTTCCATATAAGGGTGTTCCAAAGTGAACATATTGGAAGGGATAATTAATTCTTGCATGTGGTCTTGGCGACGTGAGCCAATAACTCCTTTAAAAGTAGCCACTTCCCTCCATTTCAGACGTCTAAGCAACGGAATGTGATTAAAAAAATATCCTTGAAAATGGTGCGTTATCATCAAGGAAGCCCACCGATCACTGGCAAATTCAAAATAATTCATAAGGTTAAAGGCCATCGGGTCATAAAAATAAGTTTCATTGCCTTGATGCAGTTCCAACAACGGGTAAGGCAATTTCCCCAATATTTGTCCGACTCCTATCCTCCATTCAGTATTGCCCAAAACACCTATTCTCCACTCGTCTTTTAATCCTATGTCGAATCTCCAATAATCGTATTGCCCCGATAGAATATTCTTCAAACCTCGTGTAATTTGAGCCTCCAAGACAGGATATTTACTACCTAAACTCATTCTGGTAAATTCCCCGCTCACATATTTTTCCTTGTATGCAAACCGCAGATATAAAGAAACATCTGTATTTGTAATGCTGTTAACAGAAACTATACTTTGATCGGACGCATATTTTTCATATGAAAGTATGCCTCTGGGCGACAAAATCCGGTTTCTGAAGAACAATGTAGTAGTAAACCCCTGAAACCATTCATTTTCGAAATAATATTTTAATTCATTGACCATGGTCAATTTTATATTGGGGCTTCTACGCAAAAATGATGCTAAGATATTGTCTACCTGAAAAGCATTGGGACTTTGCCCCAATTGTTCCAAATCTTTTTTATATGAAACGCCCATGACACGAAAAGGATTTTTGGAAAGCCGGACCCTCATGCCTCCCATATATTTCCACTCATTATCTCCGGTGCCATAAGCACCATAACCTGAAAATTCAATCCAGCGGCTGAATTGATTGCTTGTTCGTCCTCCAAATTTAAACCTCCAATTTTCTACTCTATTGTAACTAATAAAAGTAAAATATTGCCCAATTTCAAATTTCCCCCACTCTTTATATCCTGTCAATATCATACTGACTATTTCGATTGTTGATCTGACAATAGGCACATTCTTTAAGCTATCCACCATATCATAAATAGCTTTTTCTTGTTCAGAGAGCTGTTCATGACGTTGCCGGTCCCAGAATTTTTCGTCTTTTTTATCGGCATCAGGTTCAACAATAATGTCGTCGACACCACCAAATATCTGGTCCGGTATCGGTCGGTTGACCAAAATATTTTTATATGAAGTGGTTTTACGTCCATACATTCCCATTACTTTATCGTTGGATGTAATTTGAAAATCCACAATCAGGCGGTCTTTTTTAAGCATCCAATATTTTTTTTCCAAAAAAACATATTCCTGTTCTACATAAAACTCATTGATAAAATTGATATTGGCGTTTTTATTCATGTATGCCTTTACTGATTTAACAGCATATGTTGTATCATGTATCCACATCTCTCCTTCAAATACGGGACTCATTCTGTAACGTGGCTTAAATTCAATTTTATAACACCATAATCCGTCTATCCAGCTGCTGTCAGTCAAATAATACTTGTAGAACCGCAGCCCTCCGTCAGCTACAGGACTGACAAAATTTTTTCCGAAAATATTCAGGTAATTATCATAAATATTTACATTTTGATACATGTCGCCAAGAAATTGATTAATACTCTCATTTTTAATTCCCGATACTTTTGTGGCTTTGATATATTCTCTTTGAGTTTTGGGATTTTTCCGGTAATAATACTGCGAAATGGCTTCAGAAATAAAAATGGGTAAATATGGTTTTTTTTCACTGCTATCGATATTATCGAAAATAAAAGATATTTGTTTGAATATTTTTTTTTCTTTCAATTCCTGTGGGATGTTGTTTAAGTCAAATTCCACCTTATTGTACACTTCATACTGATACGTTTCATATTTTTCACGGTTATTGGCCGGTTTATTTTCAATCACCCTTTCCAGTATTTCTTCGGCCGGATTGCCTGTATATTTCACTACAAACTCTTCCATTTGTATGGCCCCGGGTTCTAATTCGAAATTAATTTGCTGTCTGACATCTTTTTTTACTTTCTTGCTTTGGGGGATATAACCTATGAAAGATGCCACCAGACTATCTGTGGCATAATAGGTTTCGATGTAATAATTTCCTTCCATATCGGAAGTGGTGCCAATCTTGGAATTTTTAAAATAGATATTGACAAACGGTAAGGGTTCTCCCGTGGACTTATCGATCACTTTTCCAAAAACAACTGTTTGTTGTCCTTCAACTTTTTCAAATAAACATAATAATAAAACCAAGAATGCTATGTACCTAAAACGTCCTCTCATGAATTTTCACGGTAGTGAATTTTCAATGCATCCCAATACTCAACAGCTCTGCGTGTATGTGGTATAACTATACTTCCACCAACGAGATTGGCTATTGCCAACACTTCAAAAATTTCTTCGTCCGTAGTTTTTTCCAAAAAACAGCGTTCCAAATGATACTTTACACAATCGTCACAACGCAACACAAGAGAAGCAACCAGACCAAGCAACTCTTTTGTCTTTACGTCCAGCGCTCCGGTTTCATATGCAATTTTATCCAAAGCAAAAAAACGTTTTAACAAAAGATTGTTTTCTTGCAATATCCTGTCGTTCATTCTCTTGCGGTAGTCATTAAATTTCTCTACATCGGGATGCATAACTTATCGATTATGAATTTACTTTTTTGGCAATCAAAATACTGATTTCATACAATAAAAACAATGGTAAAGATACCAAAATTTGGCTGGTTACGTCCGGTGGAGTGATAATTGCAGCAATAACCAGTATAACCACAATGGCGTGTTTTCTGTAATGCTTTAAAAAAGACGCATTGACCAAACCAATCTTACTCAGAAAGTATACAAACATAGGTAATAAAAAAACAATTCCGCATGACAAGGTGATCCACGCCACAGATGATATGTATGATTGTAAAGAAATTGTATTCTCTACCATTTCACTTACTCTGTAATTTGCAAGAAATTGCACAGACAAAGGTGTGATTACATAATAACCGAATAATATCCCCAACAAGAAAAGAACAGAACCCCAAAAAACTATTCCTTGGGCAAATTTTATCTCTTCAGGTGTAAGGCCTTCTTTAACAAACCTCCAAAACTCCCAGAAAACATATGGAAAACCTGCCACAACACCCGCTATCAATGAAATAAACAAATGCATGGTAAATTGCCCCGACATGGTGATGTTGACCAATTTAAAATCAATGGTTTTTCCGATGCACAAAGCATCACCCAGTCCCAATAAATTTGATAAACGGCAAAACATTTCATAGGTCCAAAAATCTTGCCGGGTAGGCCCCAGTATGATCAAATCGAAAACAATGTCTTTGTATATAAAAGCAGTGATAGACAAGGCCAATACGGCCACAATAGACCGTATCAGATGCTTGCGCAGGGCTTGCAGATGACTTAGAAATGATTGTTGATTGCTGTCTGCCATAAATGAAAATGTATGCAAATTAAGGCAATTCTTTTATTTCAGATGCTTATTATATTCCATATCGAACCACATGGCAAAAAGCAAAAACAAAGACGCACTCATAAAACTAAACAATGCGGCAAGAGCATTAATCGGGGGAATATGACCTGTCAGATGCCACATATAAAACAAACGGACAAACAACACAATTGTCAATATTTTAAAGATAACTCCAAAAAAGTAAAAGAAAACCAAAGGATGAAAATTTCTGATGATGTATTTTTCTTTTAACCTCCATAGAAATAATTTCAACAGAAGCCAAGAAATAGTAAAAATAACTTTAGGGATTTTGATACCTGATTTTTCTCCGATGTTGTAAACCGGCCTCACAGGCACATCTCTCACTTTTAAATCATAAACATTTAGCCGCACCAACAAATCATTGGGTTGACCATAGCGTGGATACATTTTATCCCAATCTATCAACTGCAAAGCTTTTTTGTTTATGGCTGTATATCCCGATTGAGAATCGGCAATATGCCAATATCCCGAAGCAATTTTAGTCAACAACGATAAAACAGCATTTCCAAAATATCGAATTTTTGGCATTTTTTGATATGCCTCACCGGTAAAAAACCGATTTCCCTTTGAATAATCAACCTCACCACTGACCACCGGATCGAGAATGGAAGGTAAATCGGCAGGATCCATTTGTCCATCTCCGGCCATAACAACAGCCACATCATACCCGTTCTTAAGCGCCCATTTATATCCATCAGCAATAGAAGCTCCTACCCCTTTGTTTTCGGAATGCACTATCAATGCTATTCTGCTATCTTTTTCCTTGAGAGAGTTAACAATCTCTGAAGTTCTGTCCTTGCTTGCATCATCCACCACTACAATGGCATCCACCCATTCCGGAATAGTTTTCAAAACACCTGCTATCAATTTCTCTTCATTGTAAGCAGGCACTACCACAAGTATTTTTTTGCCCTTATGCATAAAATCTGCACGAACTTAAAAATTTATTTCATAAAATTAATGAAAGTAAAAACAAACAAATCATCAAAATGCGAAATAAATGTGCAGTTTAACATGAAGTACTTGTTTTGCGAATCACTTTCTGAAAATGTTTCTGCTAAAAACAGCCAATAATTTGATTTTTTTCATTGATGGATATTGTTGTTATTTTTAGAGAATTTTTAATTCTCGTAAGATAATATTGTCAAATTACAAACACGATAGTAAAACTCTATGACATAAAGACAAAATTATGATTAAACAATTGCATAAATTATGACAATTGTGAATAGAACATCAACTTCAAAAATTTAACATCATCTGCCGGAAATGGCTTTACCATCAGTATGCTTGTATAAGACTCTCATGAATTTAGCTCAAATAGTTCTTCTTTAACAGCATTTCTTTGTATTCCATTAGATCCGTTATTTTTTGAAAAGCGATATTTTATTTTATACAATAAATAAAGCATCACGGGAACAATCACAAGGGTTAGGAAAGTGGCAAATGTGAGACCAAATATAACTGTCCAGGACATAGGTCCCCAGAAAGCCACATTATCTCCACCAAACCAAATTTGAGGATCCCAATCCGACACAAGAGTAAAGAAATTGATGTTCATACCTGTGGCAAGGGGCACCAACCCAAGCACAGTTGTAATAGCCGTAAGCAATACAGGACGCAAACGCAACTGACCGGCTTTCACCAATACCTTGGCTAATTCACTTAACGGCAACTGATCGTCTTCATCCATTTCCAGTTCGGCTTTACGCCTGCTAATCTCAAGGTTGGCAAAATCAATCAAAACAATGGCATTATTAACGACCACACCCGCCAATGAAATGATACCAATCATTGTCATTATGATAACAAAATCCATTTGAAAAATGACAAGACCCAATAATACACCGATTAAACTGAATACCACCGATGTGGTAATGATGATGGGAGTAGAAACACTATTAAATTGGGCAACAATAATAAGAAATATCAAAAACACGGCTATCATCAATGCTTTTGACAAAAATGCCATCTCTTTGGCTTGATCTTCCTGCTCACCGGTAAACTTAATGGTAATACCATCCGGGGCATTAAATTCGCTGAAAACTTCCTTCTTGATATTGTTTACCACTTCATTTGGATTGTAACCCTCTAAAACATTTGATGAAATTGTAATAACACGGGTTAAATTAATTCTGTTTACTGCACTATAGGTTGATCTTTTAATTGTTGAAACAACGGCAGAAAGAGGGACCTGTCTGATTTGACCGTTGCTTTGATCCCTGAAAGTGATATTTTGATTGAGCAATAATTGCGGGTTATATCGGTATTCGTCTGACAAGCGAATTTGAATGGGGTAATCATCTTCGTCAATTTTGTAGGTTGAAACCTCCATTCCATAAAGAGAGGTTCTCAAGGCCTGACCAATCTGTGCGGTAGATAGATTAAACCTGCGGGCTTTTTCTCTGTCAATTTCGACAAGCAACTCAGGAACCAATACTTCAATATTGGATTTTAGCTTCTCTATACCTGCTATTTTTTTGCTTTCAATAAAAGACCTCAATCTCTCGGAAGTTACTATCAGTGAATCATAGTTATCGCCGGATATCTCAATATTTATTGGTTTTTTTCGTGGGGGGCCCATCCGGTTTTTTTCCACAATAATTCTTACTCCGGGAATACCCACCAATGCCTTACGCACATCTTCCATCACTTTTGAAGAAGAAATTCCCCTGCGTTTTTCGAAATCCACAAAAGACACAGTCACTCTTGCTTTGTGGGGAGTTGCACTCATTTGAGGTCCGTCGGAAGGATCGGAAGTTCCTTTCCCTACCTTGGCTATTACAGATTCTATCAAAAAATTATGTTTAACTTTTTTCCCATCGATGACGGTATCCTCTTCATATTTTTTAATAACATCGTACACTCTTTTCTCTACTTCTCTTGTATATTTATCTGTTACGGTAATATCTGTACCAATGGGCAATTCTACAAAGACATTGAAAAACTGTGGTTCATTTTCAGGGAAAAAAAGTACTTTAGGCGTAAATTTCGCCAGTAAAAAGAAAGAAAAAAGCAACAAAAATATTGTTCCAAAGAAGAAATACCTTGGATTTTTCTTTCGTAAGGCAAAACCCAAAAAACGCGCATAGGCATTCTCTAACCTTGGAAGGAAATTATATTGAAACTTTTTAACTCTTTTGTAGAACCACAGAGAATAAAACAAATCAATTACAGCAAGGATTATCAATAAATTGGTTGCAGACTTCCAACCGAACAAAAGAAACAATAAAGCAAAGCCTGCCATAATAGCCACTCTTTTGATCACTTTCTTTTTTTCAGGGTCATTCTCTTTGTCTTTCATAAATCTTGAAGCCAGGGCAGGATTAATG